>NZ_JAMPLL010000015.1:0-99385 GCF_039962495.1 Leptolyngbya sp. AS-A5
GCAAAAGAGTTCTTCTAGACTAGACATGAGGGCAAATTGGGCGGGATTTTTAGCAATTTCAGCCTATCGAGTTTGCCCCTTTCTTGTCCCATTCCTTATCCCGAACTCAGGTTAACTACGTGATAGCTGAGGTCAAAACACTCAACCCTGAACCTCAAAGACTCATTCGCAAGTCTCAAAGACTCGTTGACGACTCTCAGAACCTCACGGACGAGTCTTAGAACTTCACGAACGAGGCTTAGAAACTCACGAACGAGGCTTAGAACTTCACGGACGAGTCTTAGAAACTCACGGACGAGGCTTAGAAACTCACGAACGAGGCTTAGAACCTCACGAACGAGGCTTAGAAACTCACGAACGAGGCTCAAAGACTCGACGGCGACTCTTAGAAACTCGATCGCGACTCTCAGAAGCTCACGGACGAGGCTCAGAGACTCGATCGCGAGTCTCTGAGCCTCGTCCGTGAGAAAAAATTGCTCATTTTTGTCCATCCCCTAAAACTTTGCAACTCTGATTCAGCGAAAAATGCGGCTGAGATCGAGAACAAGTCCGGGTAAGACCGTTTCACCAGAGAGCGTGAATGGGTTTTGTAAGATTTCGACGGGTTGACCTTGGCGGTAGATTTGAACTTGTTTTGTTTGTGGATCAATCAGCCAACCGAGCCGCACTCCATTGTCCATGTATTCCTGCATTTTCTCTTGAAGATCGCTCAAAGCATCAGTTTCGGATCTCAATTCGATCACAAAGTCAGGCGCGATCGGCGGAAATTTCTTTTGTTGTTCGGGCGTTAACGTACTCCAGCGATCGTACTCAATCCACGTCACATCGGGCGATCGATTAGCTCCATTCGGCAGTTTGAAGACCGTTGAAGAATCAAAAACAACTCCCAATTCTGTTTGTCGATTCCAAATGCTGACATCTGTGATCAAGTCTGCATTACGGTATCCTGATTCTCCTCCTGTCGGTGGCATGATAATTAATGCTCCGTTCGCAGTGCGCTCAAGCTTAAGATCTGGATTTTGCTGACAGAATTCGTAGAATTCATCGTCGGTGAGTTCGATCGTCGGACGCAGATTGATGATTAGTGCAGACATCGCTTATCCTCCTTGCTAATCCAGTAAGACGCTTTCTGCAAGCTCCATTGGTAAGCCGACCAGCGATTTCACTCGCAATTCTTGATAGAACTCATCCTGCGATAATTCCACTTTCGATTGAGCGGAAAGCAACAATAACGCCCAAAAGACACCCACGCGCTCATGATTCTCCGAATGATGTGGATCGATCTTATTGTTGCGCTCTTGCAGTGCCACCCAGAATTCTAGAACCAGTTCAAAATCAATCCAGTCTTGCCCTTTGGCAACTTCCGACCAGTAATCGGCGAAAAAGCCCTCGATCGCCACCGCCATTTCGGACAAATTTTCTTCGTGTGCAAGAGCAGCGATCGCTTTGACGGCTTCTGATCTCGGAATCTTGGTGCGCTTCGCTCGATGGCGCGGCTCTTTTTCTTCCAGCGCAGTGGCAATAATTTGCAGTTGTTCGATGAGTTCTTTGAGGGTGACGCGCCGCCGTTGAGGAGGTTGGGCGACGGCTCTGCGGCGTAACTGGCGCTCCAAATTGAGCGGCAAAGCCGTTTGACCCAACTCTAAAGAATCGAGAAATTCGTCACCTTCGGGAAACTCTGGAATCTCTGGAGTGATGTCTACTTGCGCTAAAGTGTTGGCTTTGAGCAAGAGCAGCATCGACGCATAGAGAAATGCTTGCCCCGACTGGGTGAGATTCGCTTCGTAGAGTTCTCGTCCGGTCGCCGGGGCAAGCTCACTCAGAAAGCGATCGATCACATCGATCACCTTCACATCCCACGGATCAATTTCACCGCGTTCAGCTAAATCAATTAAAAGCGCGATCGCGTCTTGAGCGAGAGAAACTGGCATAGATTGGGAGAATTAGCGAATCTTGACCCGTGCGAAATAAACAGCAGCCAGCACAATAAAGGCTAATAGGGTCAATGGTACACAAAAACTCCAATCTCGACTCGTTAACTCGTCTAGATTCAGAAATGCGAGGGGCATTAATAAGAGCGACATTCTCGCGTCCTACTGAGCGTAAATCTCGCGAGCTTCTGCATCTTGTACAGTCTGAGCGGCGGGTAAGAGGCGCTGCTGCTCTTCGAGTTCTGCTTTGTAGCGCTCAAGGTCATCTTCAAGCGCGTGGATGCGATTTTCGCGCACCGTCACTTCTTTACGAATTTCAACCATTCGCTGAACTTGCGACCAAACACTAAAGACCCACGCTAAAACCGCACCGATTCCACCCGCTAAAATTAGCTCGATCGACAAAGGCGCTTGAACTTGAATATCTTTGACGACATGAATCGTCGTGGGTTCGGTGTTCTCAATTCCGAAAAAAACCAGAGCTAAACAAATCACGAAAATGATTAAAAAGTTAATCTGTCTCATCGCTGATGCTCCAAATCACGCCGCTAGTCTAGCAAGCTTCGCTCCAAACTGATCAAAAGAAAATCTAATCAAGCGGTGGCAGTTTGGTTTCAGGTTCAACAATGATCGTAGAGTCCGCAAGCCGAATCGCATCGATCGTGCCCTTAATCGTGCCTGCGACGGGAACCGCAACAATAATTCCTAACACGCCCGCCACTTGCAGCCCGATTAACAACGCGATAAAAATCCAAAGCGGATTCAGCCCGGTAAAGTCTCCCATAATTTTCGGAGCAAGCAGGTTGTCGCGAATTTGCTGAAGAACGATCGCCGCAAACGCCACCTGCAACGCTAGCCAGCCACTCTGAAACGCGACCAACAGCGTTACCACTCCGATTCCAAGCGCCGCACCAATGAATGGAATAATTTCAGCAACACCGATGATTAAGGCAAAAACTAAAGTAAATGGAACCTTTAAAGCAGTAAATACGGGAATGACTGCTAATGCCATAAATAGCGCTAGAAGAATTTGGCTCAAGAAAAAGTTATGAAAATTCTTCCGCAGTGATTCACCAAAAGGCACAGCAAGCTTAGGCGGAATTAAATTAAGCAATCCCTGCCAAAGTTTTTCTCCATATAGCAGCATATAAAATGCCAAAACAATGACTAAGATTGTGTCTACTAATCCGGTCACTGTTCCCAACGCAAGACCTAATGCTTGCGGCGCAAAGTTTTGAATTTGGTTCTCGATTTGAGTGCTTAATCGACTGCCAAAACCTTTGAGATCGATCGGATAATTTCGCGCTTTTGCCCAACTATCCCAAGCATCCAAATTCAATCGACTCGATTCTAACCAACCGGGGATTTTTTCGAGTAATTGCGAGGTTTGAGCCAATAGAATCGGCATCAGAGTCAGCGTTAGGATTGCCAGAAGTGCGATCGTAATCAAAATGACGATCACGATCGCACCTTGGCGTTTAATTCTTACTTTTTGGAAAGCGCGGACTGGATAATCTAGCAGAAATGACAGAATTGCTGCAATCGTCAACACCGCAATTAAATGATCAAAATAAGTGAAAAGCTGGCTTAACAACCAAATATTCAGAGCAGCGATCGGGCCAATCAATCCAATCACTAACCATCGTTGTAAATCAGGTTGACGACGCGCCATAGTGTCTTAACTCGCTGGCTTTGCCGCAGGCGGTAATTGCTGATTTTTAAGATAGATTCCAACAGCAACGATCGCAGCAACAATTACAGTTCCAATTCCTAATGGGTTTAGCATCCAGAATGCAGCTTCAATATGATTTTGTTGTCCGGGCTGAAGCGTCCAGACTAACTGCTTACCCTCGCGACGGACAGCCCCTTTTGTGATGCTCTTCGCGCCCCAGGGTGCATCTAAGCTAAACTGCAAATCTAAAAGTGAATTTGGATTGACTAAAGCACTACCATCAGGAGCAGGGATACCAAGCGATCGTAAATCCACATCGTAAATTAATCGCGTCCGCTCAAATAGAATAAAATTGCCTTGTTTTACCACTAATTTAGAATCAATCTTCGGCAAATCTAAAGGCTTTTTGTTACGGATTTTCGCAGCTAGCTCAGCACTAAAATACTGATTAAATTTCTTCTCTAAATCCTGCCCATTGCTAAATGGAATGGTTGCCAAAACTTCTTGGCTTGAAAGTTTGCGCGTTTTTCCTTGCAGTCGTTTGACTCGCTGATCAAGGTTGGCTAACCAGGTTTGCGCTGTTCCGCTCGTAAACGTGCTTAAGCGATCGTCGAGTTGGATTCGCTGTACGATTGCGCCCCGGTTTGGGCTATCAAACTGAATCCCGACATCATAGTTGACACATCCAGTCGTCACCAGACAGACCACCAGTAAGATGACGCAATGTTTCAAAAACCGAGAGAGTTTTGCAATCATATCCGCAGGAACAATCGAGAAGAGCGATTTCTATGATGGCGCACGATCGGCGATCGTGGATAGTTCACTTCATCTGAATTAAGAAATTGCCCACTTCGATTGTTCCCACTTAAGAAGCGACTATGCCGCAACTGGCTCTGCTTGTGTCTCAGTCATATCGACAGGCGCACCTTCTTCCACCATTTGCGCCATCTTTCCGCCCTTGTTGATGAAGCCTTGCATCGCCGCAAGCATGGCATCCACTTTACGAGTGCGCCATTCATCAATCAGCTTTTGAGTTTCACGCGCTCCATATCGTCGCTCCATTGCTTCCCGAAGATAGGCTGCATGTCCGGTTTCATCCTGAGCAACGCTGATGATTCCTTTTTTCAAATTTGCGCTGACCGCATCATTGGGAAGTGCATCTGCAAGTCGTAAAAAGTCCTTGCTGGCATCGAGTTCGAGAATGTAAGTGCTGGCAAGAAACGTACTCCACTCTATATTCTGAGGTTTTAATTGCTCTTGAGAATAGCCCTTGAAATAAGCGTCAAAAAACGGACTCCGTTTTTCGCCGAGTTCGTCCAGCTCTCGCTCTCGCATCTTGCTAAAGTCCATCACGCGGCGATTCAGTTGTTTCAGCCCGTGAGCAAAGATTTGACCATGCCGCTTTTCATCGCTGGCGTGGCGATCGAGCCGTTCAGCTAGCCAAGTTTCTCCTTCTGTGGCGGCACGATCGCGGAGTGCTTGTAAAAACGGCACTGAACCCGATTCTGCCATCTGAAAACCAGCGATGAGATTCGGACGAGTTTTAGAGTCGCGAATGCTGCTCGACAGAATGTAAGCGCTTGCACCTGAGCCAATAATATGCAGAACTTGAGTTAAAAGATTCATAACGTAAAGTCAGAGATTGCTACTGCTCAGGCTAACGCGCAATTTTGAACGTGCAATCCAACGATGTGAGTAACTAACTTTGTCTATAAGTAACTAATTTTGTATTCGTGAGCAGGAGTACAATTTTGGCGCAGTAAACGAGTAAAAATATGGGGAATTCAGCGATAGGTTGTTGAGATGCTCACTGTCGGAAATTGGCGCAAAACCTTGGAGGCGATTTGTATCCCGATCGCGGCTCTACTCTTCGCACTGGTTTTGTTTGGAATATTTTGCTTTGCTGCGGGTGCAAATCCCTTTGAGGTTTATTCTGCAATTTATCAAGCTGCCTTTGGGAACTGGTCGTCGTTTCAGAACTCTCTGCTTCGAGCGGCTCCATTGATGCTGACTTCGCTCTGTACAGCCTTGCCCGCTCGTTTGGGATTGGTGATCATCGGCAATGAAGGGGCGTTAGTCATCGGCGGAATTGCAGCGACGATCGTTGGACTCTCCAGCCTGAATCAAGCGCCTGCGGTCGTTACGCAAGTCTCGATGGCGATTGCGGGCATGATCGGGGGCGGACTGTGGATTGGAGCAGTCGGAGCGTTGCGTCATTACCGCGCCGTCAATGAGACCATCAGCAGTTTGTTGATGAACTATATTGCGATCGCGCTGTTGAATCATCTGGTTGGAGGCCCGATGCGCGATCCGAGTTCGTTGAATAAACCCTCTAGCTACGCGATTCCGGATCTTGATCGCTTAGGCGCCATTCCGCTATTTCCTAGAGTTCACTACGGATTAATCTATGGAATTTTTGCCTGTGTGATTGCTTATTTTCTGATTCAGCGCACAACGTTTGGATTTGCGGCGCGGACGGCAGGTGGCAACGTCAAAGCAGCGCGAATTGCCGGGCTTCCCGTCGGACAGTTAACCCTGGCAATTTGCTTTCTTGCGGGGTCTTGTGCGGGACTGGCGGGAATGGTTGAGATCGCCGCCGTGCATGGACGCGCAAATGAATCTCTAAACGCCAATTACGGATATTCGGGAATTCTGGTAGCATTTGTCGCCCGAAATAATCCGATCGCAGCCAGTATCATTGCCATTCTATTTGGTGGAATTCTCGCAAGCGGCAGTATCTTGCAGCGACGATTGGATTTGCCCGATGCAACAGTCTTTGTCTTACAAGGCTTAGTTTTTCTTGTGGTGCTGTATAGCGAATCGCTGTACGGACGGTTCAAAATTTTCAAAGAACCAGAACCAAAAATGCCCGCAACATCAGCCATTCAGGGAGGTTAACACATGGCGACAGAAGCGATCGGATGGTGGGGAGTGCCCTTAGCGATTGTAGCGGGAACGCTGCGAGGAAGCGCACCCTTTTTGTTTGTCAGCTTAGGGGAATGTTTGACCGAGAAAAGCGGCAAGATTAACCTCGGTTTAGAAGGCAATTTGCTGCTGGGCGCGATGAGCGCTTATGCAGTGTCGTATCTGACTCAAGGCACCGTTGGGAGTGCAATCTCTCCTTGGCTCGGTGTGCTGGCGGCGGGAATTGCCGGAATGCTCTTGGCATTCATTCATGCTTGGTTATCTCAACAGCCAAAGGTGAATGATGTTGCGGTGGGCATCGCGATGATTATTTTCGGCAGTGGACTCGCGTTCTTTTTGGGTAAACCGTTTATTCAGCCTTCTGCACCCGGATTACCGTCGATCGGGCTTGCCGATTGGACAGGCATTTCGCAAATGCAGCAGACTTTCAGGATTAACTTATTGTTTGTCTTGGGAATTGCGATCGCGCCGCTGATGTCGTGGTTTTTCAAAGCTACACGCTGGGGGCTGTTCATCCGAGCCGTCGGCGATAATCCTGATGCAGCATTGGCGATGGGGATTTCGATTTCTAGGGTGCGGATGCTCTGCATTATGGCAGGCGGATTTTTGGCGGGAATTGGTGGAGCGTATTTGTCGCTGTATTATCCCGGAAGCTGGTCGGAGCGGATTTCGAGCGGTCAGGGTTTGATGGCGGTCGCGCTGGTGATTTTTGCCCGATGGAATCCGGTTCAGTGTTTGTGGGCTTCGATGCTGTTTGGTGGAGCACAGGCGATCGGGCCTTCGCTACAAGCAGTCGGAATTGACGGGGGTACCTATCTGTTTAATGCAGCACCGTATGTTCTGACGCTGGTGATTATGATTTTGACTTGTTCTCCAAAACGCACAATTTCGGGTGCGCCGGGGGCATTGGGAACGCTGAATTAATCCAATTTCTCAATTCTCAGTTTAATTTCTCGATTCTCAGTTTAATTTCTCGATTCTCAGTTTGATTTCTCGATTCTCAGTTTCGTTTCTCTAAAACAGACTTGATTTTTCTCAAACAATTCTGTTTTCTCTAAAACAATTCTGGTTTCTCGATTCCCAAACCGATTTCTCTAAAGCAATCCTGGTTTCTCCAAAACGATCTTGGTTTCTCTAAAACAATTTTGGTTTCTCGAATCCGTACAGCCATTCCGCCAGAATTACGGAATGGCGTGTACAACCCGACAAAGCGATCGCATCTAAATCTATGACAACCGCAACTGAACTTTCCATATCAAACACTCAAAACCTCCCGCCACTGCTCGAAGTTCGGGAAATGACCAAGCGCTTCGGAAGCTTTACGGCGTTGGATCACGTCTCGATGACGCTCAAGCCCGGAACCTTTCACGCGCTTTTGGGGGAAAACGGAGCCGGAAAAAGTACACTTGTGAAGTGCATTATGGGCTTTTACACCCCCACAAGCGGCAGTATTCAGCTAGATGGACAAGACTGCACGATCGCTTCTCCCCGCGATGCCCAGAAATACGGAATCGGCATGGTGTATCAGCACTTCACCTCGGTTCCAGCGATGACGGTTGCAGAAAATTTGGTGATTGCACGATCGGGCGGCAATCTAGTGATCAACTGGAAAGCGGAAACAGAAAAGCTGGCGGCATTTATGCAAACTTCTCCGTTTCAGTTACCCCTAGACGCATCGGTTTCACAGCTAGCAGCAGGCGAAAAACAAAAGTTAGAAATTCTCAAGCTGCTTTATCTCAAAAGCAAAATTCTGATTCTGGACGAACCGACTTCAGTTCTCACCCCGAACGAAGCCGACGAAATTCTCGGATTGCTGCGGGAACAAGTGAGCGCAGGACAACTGAGCGTTCTGCTCATCAGCCACAAAATGCGCGAAGTCACAGGCTTTACCGATGAAATTACCGTTCTGCGGCGCGGCAAGCTTGCAGGCACGGGCAGCATGAGTGTTCTAGCCGTTCCCGATATTACTGAAATGATGATGGGCGAACGGCGGGAGGCGCAACCCGTCGAGAAAGTGCCGCACGATAATCCGGTTCCGGTGCTCGAAGTTCGCGATCTTCATGCGGATAAAGACAATGGACTCGAAGCGGTTGCAGGTATCAACCTGAATGTTCGTAGCGGCGAAATTGTTGGCATTGCAGGCATCTCCGGCAACGGACAGCGCGAATTTGTGGAGGTCTTAGCGGGACAGCGCACCGCAACATCGGGCGAAGTCATCGTCAACGGGGAACTCTATCAGGCAAGCCGATCGCAAATGTTTCAGCATGGCGTATTTCTCTTGCCCGAAGAGCCGCTAAAAAATGCCTGTGTGCCGCATATGAGCGTGGCGGAAAACTTAGCGCTGAGAACGTTCGATCGTCCCCCTCAATCAAAAGGCTTACTGCTGATCTTCAAGGCGATTCGGGAAGCGGCGCAAGGGCTGATTCAACAGTTCAAAATTAAAACGCCTTCTCCAGAAACCCCGGTACGAAATTTATCAGGCGGTAACGTCCAGCGAACGGTTTTAGCGCGGGAACTCTCGTCGGATCACGTCAAGCTCTTGATTACTGCAAACCCCTGCTTTGGGCTAGATTTTGCGGCAGTCGAAGACATTCATAACCAGATTCTTCAAGCGCGGAATCGCGGTGTTGCAGTGCTGCTCGTCAGCGAGGATTTAGACGAACTGCTAAAACTGTCCGATCGTATCCTCGTCATTAGCGGCGGACGATTTTTATACGAAAGTACAATTGCCAATGCGGACTTTAATGAGATCGGACGCAGTATGACTGGGCACTAATAAGAAGCACACGGCGATGCTGTAGAAAATTTACAGAGCGATCGCCGCTTCTGACTAGATGCCTTTATGAAACTATTTTGGCGATCGTTGCTTGCACCGCATTTCGCGTTTGCGGTCTTCTTGACTCCACTGCTCATCGCACCAGCCGAAAGTCTTGCCCAAGTAACACCTCCGGCGCTTGCAGAAGAAACTCCTCCAAGCCATCGTGCTTTTGAGCAAGGATTAAGGCATCTCAAGAACCGGAGTTATCTAGCCGCGATCGCAGAGTTTAATCGTGCGATTCAGCTTGATCCCAATTTCAAAGAGGCGTACAGCGGACGGGGGTTCGCACAACTGCAAAGCGGTGAACTCTCACAGGCGCTCGAAAGCTATCGTCGAATTTTGCAAATCGAGCCGAAATCTGCGATCGCTTATTCGGGTTTGGCGCTGGTGAGAGCGCGATTGGGTGACGATCGCCAAGCAAAGCTGGATACCGAGAAAAGCGCGGCGCTACTCGCTCACCAAACAGCCCGACATCTCTATCACAGTGAATTGAGCATGCTTGAACTTTCCGTCGCGACTGCCGGACGACCTTCAAAAGCTCAAATGTGGGCGCTAATTGAACAAGGAAATCG
This sequence comes from Leptolyngbya sp. AS-A5, assembly GCF_039962495.1. Lineage (NCBI taxonomy): Bacteria > Bacillati > Cyanobacteriota > Cyanophyceae > Leptolyngbyales > Leptolyngbyaceae > Leptolyngbya > Leptolyngbya sp. AS-A5. Next base: position 9,919 of record NZ_JAMPLL010000015.1, read on the forward strand.
CCAAATTAACGATCGCAACTTTCGGGCAGCCTTGACCACGCTTAACCAGGCAGTTGAATTAATGCCTTCGGGATCAGAGCGTCCTTATATTGATCGTGGAGTTGCGTACTTTGGGATGCAGGACTATCGATCTGCGATCGCTGATTTCTCGACTGCGCTTCGGTTCAATCCGTTCTACGTCAAGGCGTATGAGTACCGCGCCCGTGCCTACGAGCAGGCCGGACAAGCTCAAGCCGCTCGCGCCGATATGCAGAGAGCGATCGAGTTAGCGCGGCAGTTTGGCACTCAGGCAATGTACGAGGAGTTGATAGCGCGGCAACGACAAGCAAGACAGTAAGAATTACACCTCTTCCGCCTGGGTTTTGAACTCCTGATAATCCTGTTCAACTTGTGCCGCATACGATCGTGCATAATCAATCACATTCGGATGCCATTCTTGAGCAGTTTGAGAAAACGCGATTAGATCATCTGCGATCGCAGAGTTTTGTCGTCCGGTGCTCCGCATTTGTCCCCAAGCGGTCACTTCTGCCATTGTTTTGATCACTTTTTTAAGCTGCTTCGTTTTGCCATCTTTGCTTTCAAGATTGACTCGATCGGCAGTCGGCTGAAGCTCTCGCAGAACGTAAGGTTGATTCCCAATTAGTAAGGAAGTCAACAACGCGGGCGGAGATTCTTGAAATCGGTCTTGGATGGCGGTTATTCGATCGGCTTCGTTTTTCCAGTTAGGCTGTGAATAAGGCGTATAAGGTTGTAGCGAAGACGATCGGGCAGCCTTGAGATCTAGTAAATAATTCTGATTCGGTGAACCGTTGCCCTCAACCAAAATCACATAGCGATCGAGTCCCAAACTCCCAGTCCCCGCAACCCGGTGCATCACATCCAGAACTTGATAAAATTCCGGGTTCGGTTGGGTCGCGGCACATTCGGCGATCGCGTCCGTCACTTTTTGACGTTCGGCTTCGGTTACAGGTGTAGTTTTACCTTCGATCAGTTTGAGCGATCGCTGTTTGCCTTTAACTTCAGTTCGCTCATCTAAGAAATCCTTGCGTTTTCGCGTTTTCAAATTATCGATTAACTCTTTCACCAATCCCGTTGAAATTTCGCTGTGTACGGTTCGATCTTTTCCGGTTGAGAGTTCTTTTGTATAGATTTCAAGGAAGTAGTCACAAAGCGCAAGTGCATCTTCATCACTAATATTCAGCGTATGAGCACCGACAATAATACTGGTTACAAGTCGCGTAATATCCCACGTACAGGGGGCTAACAGCGCCTCATCAAAATCATTCACATCGAAATAAACGAGACGATCGTCTCCTTTAAACGTGCCGAAATTCTGCAAATGCAAATCGCCACAGATCCAAACAGGCGGAGCCGATCGAAACATGCCCTCCACAGGCAAATCCTGATAAAACAGATGGCAAGTTCCTCGCAGAAACCCAAACGCATCTTTTTGCATCGTTTTGTATTTCAGCCTCAGCAATTCGAGATTGCGTCCTCGATTGAATTCCCGAATCTGATCGACAACAGATTGATTTGGCATTTGCAGAGATTTGCTCAGAAATTAGGTTCCAATTTTAACAATCGGATCTGCGATAGCCTAATCTCTGAAGATTAATTTCAACATCTCCAATCTACTTAGCCCCGTCCTTTTAGTCCTGGATAGTCCGGGTAATATCTGACAATTTCCACCGTTTGCGGCAACACACCTACCATCAGCGCAAACGCCTCACTCGGCAACCGCGCCACCATTTCCGCACCAAAATAGTTCTCAAACTGATTCAAAATCATTTGCGCCCGCTGAAACGGCATCGGATTGTCGGTAATCTGCTGCGTCAGGCGAATCCACTGACGGCGAATTAGATACGCCTTCTGGCGTTCCTCATGCGCTCTCGGATCAATGAGTGGCGACGAATCCCCGACCTCGATCACCGCCTTACAATCTCGATCAAACAGGTTGCCGACCGCTGCTCCCGGCCCTGCAAACTCAGCGTGAAATTGCTTAAAAAGAATTAATCCATTTCGTCTACGGCTATTCACCATTAGCAGTTGCCCCTGGTGAAGCTGAGACAGAATATCAGACACGATCTTAAAAAAATAATTAGGGGGCTTGTGTGATTACAATCTAAAAGCTTTTTTTCATTCTGTCATGGGTAATGGACAGTTCTCGAACAGGACGATCGCTATATTCGATACCATCACTTTCGCCCTTGGCTCGCAAGATTAATTCGATCCCCAAGCTGGCGTAAAGTCTGCGCCATACTGGAATCTTTCTCTTTAAGCTGTCCGATCTTTTCGCAGCTATACATGACGGTTGTGTGATCTTTGCCACCAAAGACCTCGCCGATTTTGGGCAAGCTTAGCTCGGTGTGATACCGCATCAGATACATGCCAACTTGCCGCGCTACGCTGATTTCCCGGCGGCGCGAATTGCCTTTGAGGTCATCGATCGACACCCCAAACGCTTCGGAAACCGCCTGAATCACCACTTCCGGCGAGGCTTCAACCTTTTCAACCGGAGGATTGAGCACTGGGGCAATATTTTGCACAGTCATCGGCAAGCCAGAGATCGAGATATAGGCGACGGCTCGAATTAATGCCCCTTCTAGCTCCCGAATATTCGAGGTATAGCTTGAGGCAATATATTCGATCACCTCACGCGGCAAGCGCATATTCTCGTATTCGGCTTTTTTCTGCAAGATTGCCATCCGGGTTTCGAGATCCGGCGGTTGAATATCTGCAATCAACCCCATCGAGAAGCGAGAACAAAGCCGTTCTTGCAAACGAGGAATCTGATTGGGGGGACGATCGGAAGCCAGCACCACCTGTTTGCCCGCTTCGTGCAGCGTATTGAACGTATGGAAGAATTCTTCCTGGGTGTATTCTTTGCCCTCAATGAACTGAATATCATCGACCAGTAACACATCCGCTGCCCGATAACGATCGCGAAAACTCTGTAAGTCGTCTTTGCGAATTGCTGTAATCAGATCGTTCGTGAATTTTTCAGTTGAGACATAAAAGACCTTGGCATCTGACGAAATTTCGATGCGGTAATGCCCGATCGCTTGCATCAAATGCGTTTTGCCTAATCCAACGCCACCACAGAGAAAGAGGGGATTGAACTCGCGCCCCGGAGATTCCGCCACCGCTAGCGATGCTGCGTGTGCCATGCGGTTATTTGGCCCCACGACCAAACGCGAGAACACATACTTCGAGTTGAGATCGGCTGAACTGCTCGATCGCGCCGCCAGCACCGGTAATTCCGGCTGCGCCGAAGACTCGATTACAAACGGGTAAAACAAATCCGTATCGTCACCTTCTGCGTTCGGCACAAAGCGAAACTGCACCTCAACGGGTCGCCCTACGATACTGTGAACGGCTTCTTGAACCGTCTTCATGTAATGCTTCTGAATCCAGTTCTTCGCAAACGGATTCGCCGTTCGCAGCGTCAAGCAATTCTCGGTCAACTCCTCTGGAACGGCAGTTTTGACCCAAGTGTCAAAGGTTGGCGGACTAAACTTGAGCTTCAAAATTTCCAGCACTTGCGACCACATCGCATCGATCGACGAGCTTTCTACCGCCATATTTCCGCTCCGAACCCCAGACCAAAGCATAGAATAATTTACTCTACTTTGCCGGTGAGCGGATAACGAAGTGCTTAAGATCTCTTAGCGACCGAGAGTGAAAGTCAAGAACTGCAATCCTCGCGCTAGGATAAAGAAGTATTTTCCTTGATTTTTACAGCTTACTCCCTGTTGTGAATACTCCCTCTCCTAGAGTCGATCTTGCTCAGCTTTATCCGTTTGAACTCGATGAATTTCAGCTCCAAGCGATCGCGGCTCTAGAAGCGGGAAAATCTGTTGTCGTCTGCGCTCCTACAGGCTCAGGAAAAACATTAATCGGGGAATATGCGATTCATCGAGCATTAGCAGCAGGTCGGCGCGTCTTCTACACCACCCCGCTCAAAGCGCTTTCTAATCAGAAGCTCCGGGATTTTCGCGATCAGTTCGGAGCCGAGAACGTTGGACTCCTCACCGGCGATGTCTCGATTAATCGCGATGCCCCCATTCTGGTGATGACGACCGAAATCTTCCGCAATATGCTGTACGGAACGCCGATCGGCGAAGTGGGAACCTCTCTAGTGGGTGTCGAAGCCGTTGTGCTGGACGAATGTCACTACATGAACGATCGTCAGCGCGGGACAGTTTGGGAAGAGTCAATTATTTACTGCCCGTCGGAAGTTCAGCTCGTTGCTCTTTCTGCAACGGTCGCAAATAGCGATCAACTCACCGACTGGATTGCTCAAGTTCACGGCGCGACAGAGCTAATTTATTCTGATTTTCGTCCAGTTCCGCTTCAGTTTTCGTTCTGCAACACGAAAGGGCTGTTTCCCTTGCTGGATGAATCGGGCAAGCGCTTAAGTCCCCGCTTAAAGCCAAAGCGAAGTGAATACCGCCCCAGAGGCGCAAACCAGCGGGGCGCACCTCGTCCAGAGTGTCCCAGCCTCAGCTTTGTGATCAGTCAGCTTGCAGCCAAAGATATGCTGCCTGCGATTTATTTCATTTTCAGTCGGCGCGGCTGTGATAAAGCGGTGACAGAACTCGACAATCTGACGCTAGTGAATGAAGCAGAAGCCGCACAACTGAAAGAGCGAATTGATGCGTTTCTCGATCGCAACCCCGAAGCAGGTCGCGCTGGACAAGTCGAACCCCTGTATCGCGGAGTCGCTGCCCATCATGCGGGAATTTTACCGGCTTGGAAAGGTTTGGTCGAAGAACTGTTTCAAGAAGGCTTGATCAAAGTCGTCTTTGCGACTGAGACGCTTGCGGCTGGAATCAATATGCCTGCTCGAACCACAGTCGTTTCCAGTCTGTCTAAACGCACTGATGCCGGACACCGCCTGCTCAATCCGTCTGAGTTTCTGCAAATGTCAGGGCGAGCAGGACGGCGCGGCATGGACGATCGCGGCTATGTCGTTACAGTGCAAACTCCATTCGAGGGGTCAAAAGAAGCGGCATATCTTGCAACCTCCGGAGCTGATCCGTTGGTGAGCCAATTTACACCGAGTTACGGCATGGTGTTGAACTTGCTGCAAACGCATTCGATCGAAGAAACCAGAGCCTTAATCGAACGAAGCTTCGGGCAATATCTTTCTACGCTCTATCTGCGACCGCAGCAGCAGGAACTCGAACGCTGCAAACTTGAACTCAAACAACTGCAATCGATCGTCTCTGAGGTGGATTGGAAACTGCTTGCTCAGTACGAAAAACTGCAAGAACGCCTCAAAGAAGAAAAACGCCTACTTAAAACGCTGCAAAATCAAGCGGATGAAATGCAGGCGGGAGAACGAGCGATCGCGCTACAGTTTGCGGTTGCGGGTACGATTTTGGCGCTCAAGGGTGACGGAGGCACAATCATTCCTGCCGTTCTCGTCACGAAAGTTTCTGGCTCTGGTCAGTTTCCTTATCTCGTCTGCTTAGGACAGAACAATCGCTGGTATGTTGCCTCGGTTTCAGATGTTGCCGCCCTGCGCGGTGAAATTCCTCGCTTAAAAGAGGTCGATCATCTTACACCACCGCCAGAACTGGTGCTCAAGGCTGGACAAGCCCGCAAAGGGACAGAAGACAGCTTAGCGATCGCCGAACTCGTTCCCGATCCACCCGGGCTACCCGACGAAGCACCTGAAGTCTACGCCCAAGGGCAACGCCTCAAAGCCGTACAAGCCCAAATCGAAGCGCATCCTGTTCACCAACGGGGCGATCGTCCGCAAACGCTCAAACGTCAACGCAGGATGCAAAGCTTGCAAGAAGAGATCACCGATCGTCAAGCTAAACTCGACGAAAAAACGCAGCGTCACTGGGATGAATTCGTCGCGCTGATCGAAATCTTGCGGCGATTTGGCTGCCTCGACGACTTGATTCCCACAACTCTCGGACAAGCGACCGCAGCAATCCGGGGGGATAACGAACTCTGGCTCGGTTTAGCGCTGATGTCTGGTGATCTCGATCATCTTGACCCACATCATCTCGCCGCCGCCTGTGCTGCACTGGTAACTGAGGTTTCACGTCCAGACACCTGGACACGTTACGATGTCTCCGAACCAGTGCTCGAAGCCCTGAGCGAACTCCGCAGCATTCGTCGTCAACTGTTTCAGATCCAACGCCGTTATGAGGTTGCTCTTCCCGTCTGGCTCGAAGACGAGATGCTGGGACTGGTAGAGCAATGGGCGCTGGGCACAGACTGGTTAGAACTATGCAGCAATACCAGCCTCGATGAAGGCGATGTCGTCAGAATCCTACGTCGCACCTTAGATTTGCTCTCTCAAATCCCCCACACCCCACACCTCACACAAGCGCTACGCTCCAACGCCAATCGCGCCATTCAACTGCTCGATCGCTTCCCGGTGAATGAAGGGGTGGAGTAATTTTATGTCCGCGAGAGTATACATTGGGCACTCTAAGTTTGAAGTGTTTTCAAAAACTTGTAATGGGAACTCAAGCTGGGGTTGGAATTAGTCATCTTCGCAACGTCACCCAAGCCGCAAAAGAAGCAGTACAGAAAGCGCTCAGCGCTGCCCACATCGATCAACCGGATTTCGTTTTTCTCTTTGCCTCGCTTGGATACGATCAGCAAAAATTGGTTGAAATCGTGCGTCAAGCCACCGGAAACTGCCCTTTAGCGGGCTGTTCAGGGCAAGGCGTTATTGTGCAAAACGAAGCCGATGAATCGAATTTCTCGATCGCAGTGATGGTAATTCGCTCCGACGAAATTCGCTTCACCACTCGGTATGCGGTGGGATTGAAAGACGATGCCACCGAGGTTGGAAAAACGATCGCCAGTAAATTATCGGTTGATCTTAGCGATGACAGCCAAGCGATGTTCGTGTTCACCGATGGTATGGCGGTAAATTTCGATCTCCTACGTGACGGCATCGAATCGGAACTACCGCGATCACTTCCCATTTTAGGGGGAGCCGCAGGCAGTGATGCTGAAATGCGGGAGACGTTCCAATACTGCAATGATCAAGTGTTTTCCGATGGAGTCGTTGCCACGCTGATTTCCGGCCACTGCAATTTGGTTTGGGCGCTGAATCATGGCTGCGTTCCGATCGGCTATGAGCGTAAAATCACTCGTGCTGAAGGGAACCGAATTTATGAAATTGATGGTCAACCCGTACTCAACGTGCTGAGAGAGTATCTCACCGACGAAGAAATCAAGGCGTGGGATCGAACGATCGTTGCCTTTTGCTTTGGGCTGAAAGCACCCAACGAGGCACAAGACGAATTTTTCATTCGATACTTGCCCAGTAGAGATGAAGTCACAGGTTCCGTAACGCTGCAAACCGAAGTTGTAGAAGGAAGTAGCATCTGGATTACTCGCCGCGATGTCGAGAAGATTACACAAGGCATTGATTTAATTGCTCAAACTGTGAATACGCAACTTGGCGATCGACCTGCGAAGCTGATCTTCCAGTTTGATTGCTACGGACGCGGAAAATCTGTTTTAGGTGAAGTGAAAAAGCAGCACCTTGAGCAACATTTGCAGCAGCAGGTTGGTACCTCCCTTCCCTGGATTGGATTGTACACTCACGGCGAAATTGCTCCACTTCAGAATAGAAATAGCTTTCACAACTACACACTGGTTCTTGCAGCAATTTATTAACGCAAGTTCGACAGATTCTTCGCTGCGGTTTACGCGGCTTCTTGCCGCCTAAATCCTCCACTCGTGGGGACTTTAAGAGTTAGTCATCACTAAAGTCTAGAAAATCTCTTTGCTCTTAGTCCCCCACAAGTGGGGGACTAAGAGCAACCCGGATGCAGCATCGAAGCGAATTCTTTTTATCAAATTTAGGTATATTCAGCGTCGAGCGAATTCTTTCTGTCGAACTCGCGTATTCTTCAGCAGCCTCAGTACGCTTGTCGATATTGATTTGTATGCTTCCTTTATCCTCAACTGAGCAAGAGATTGTCCGGCTTCGAGCCGAGAATCAGCAGCTTTCTGAACAAGTCAAACGACTCGTTCGGGCAGAGCGCCGCATGATTGAATCCCAAGAAAAACGCGATGCTCAAGTCGTCACGTACCGACGACTGAATGAAATCGGTAGACAGTTTAGCCGAACGTTTTCAATCGCTGAAATCTTTCAGCGCACTGTGCAATTCGTCGTCTACGAATACAATTTTGAGCGTTGTCTGATTCTACATAGAAATTCTGAGCAGGTCTTCACCGTAGAACAGTGTGAAGGCTACTACGACGATGATTCTGCGATCGCATCTCTTGTCCTTGCTTGGCAGCATCCAGCCTTCCAGCCGCTTGTGAATGGAGCAGAATTTATTCTGGTGCAGCAAGACAACGATGACTCGGTGCTGCAAGACTTGAGCCAACAGATCGAGATGGACGAGTTTGTCGGCTTTGCGATCGGGAAACCCTCGCTGCCTGAATTTCTGATTCTGATTGGCAACAGGCGTACGCGAGCCAAATACCATCAGCGCATTCAACCGGATGACGACTCGCTTCTCGGTCTAATCAATCTGCTACAGAGCGTTCGATCCGCCATTGGCCAAGCGAATCTTTACATTCAAATTCGCGATCGCGCCTCAGCCCTCGAACAAACGCTACAAGAACTACAGCAAGCCCAGAGCCAATTGGTTCAGAGTGAGAAAATGTCGAGCTTGGGTCAACTGGTTGCCGGAGTCGCACATGAGATCAATAATCCCGTCAGCTTTATCTATGGCAATCTGGTTCATGCCAGCGAGTACGCAGATGAATTGATTGGGTTACTCAAGCTGTATCAAGCTTGCTATCCGCAGCCAATGCCCAACATTCAAGCCAAAGCCGCAGAAATCGATTTAGAGTTCTTGCTGGAAGATCTGCCAAAACTTTTGATTTCAATGAAAGTGGGAGCCGATCGTATCAAAGAAATTGTTGCATCCTTGAGGACGTTCTCGCGCATGGACGAAGCCGACTGTAAAGCCGTCGATCTTCATGCTGGAATTGATAGCACCTTAATGATCCTGGAGTATCGTACAAAGTCAAGCCCGCGCCGAAAAGCGATTGAGATTATCAGGGAATACGGCAACCTCCCGCTCATTGAGTGTTATGCCGGACAACTCAACCAAGTATTTATGAATCTCATCAGTAACGCGATCGATGCTCTAGAAGAATATACTCAACAGCACCCGAACTTCAGTCCTCAAATCAGAATCACGACTGCATTACTCGACTCAACCTTAGTCGTTATTAGCATCAGCGACAATGGCATCGGGATTCCAGAACCAATTCAATCCCGGCTTTTCGATCCCTTTTTCACCACAAAGCCTGTTGGAAAAGGAACAGGCATGGGGCTTTCAATCAGTCATCAAATTATTACAGAGCGTCACAAAGGTCACATTGAGTGCATTTCAAAGCCAGGAATGGGCACCGAATTTAGAATTACCATTCCTTCACAATCCCAGTAACAAGCACGAATTCACCACAATTAAAGAGTTCTCTCCGTAGAATACCTGATTGCTTTAGCCATAACTTTGCTCATACTGACAAAAGGGCTAGAAGAGCGTGTCGGGTCTTTCTTAAAGCGCTCAAGTCATTTGCCCACCTTACAAACTGTTTCAGTGACGTAGGCATTGTCTTTGTGAACGACCTGGACTTAGAGCGACCCAGAATTTTAGTCGTAGATGATCATTCTTCAAGCCGGATGACGGCTGTGGCGCTACTGACGATCGAAGGCTACGACGTGATCGAAGCCGAGAGCGGCGCTTCAGCGTTAGCAAAACTGCACCAAGCCGCTCCAGATTTGATTTTGCTCGATGTGATGATGCCAGGAATGGACGGCTACGAAGTGTGCCGCCGCCTCAAGGAAGACGAGCAGACTCGTTTAACTCCGGTTGTCTTTATTACGGCACTCGACGATCGTCGATCGCGCTTGCAGGGAATCGAAGCAGGCGGCGATGACTTTCTCACGAAACCTTTTGATCAACTCGAACTCTCTGCGCGAGTCAAATCGCTAGTTCGACAAAAACGGCTCAATGAAGACCTCGACCACGCAGAGAAAGTGTTATTTTCGATCGCTCGCACCGTAGAAAGCCGCGACCCCAACACCGGGGATCATTGTGAACGATTGGTATTGCAAGGAAAAGCGTTTGCAGAATACTTAGGGTTAACGCGATCGCAGATCCGCGATTTGATGTGGGGCGGCTACCTCCACGACATTGGCAAAGTCGGCATTTCAGACGCGGTGCTGCTGAAAAAAGGCAGTCTCACCGTAGAAGAGTTCAGCATTATGAAACAGCACGTCCTGATTGGCGAAAAAATTTGTCAGCCGCTACGGACGATGCGAGGCGTTTTGCCGATTATTCGGCATCACCATGAGCGGTGGGATGGTTCTGGATACCCAGATGGCTTGAAGGGCGATGACATTCCCTTTCTGGCGCAAGTGTTTCAGGTTCTCGATATTTACGATGCGTTGACGAGCGAACGTCCTTATAAAAGAGCATTTTCTTCTGAAGAAGCCCTGAGAAAAATTGTTAAAGAAACCAACCAAGGCTGGCGCAATCCAGAGCTGATCGAAGCCTTTTGCAGCTTTATTCAAGCGATCGAGATGCAAACGACGAATGAACTGGTTTGGTTTCAAAAGTACATTAAGCTTGAGAATCACGTTTAGGCGAAGAGGCTATGGCGAATCCTGTTTGAGTGGTCAGCGCTAAAAGAAGTGAAGTAGAGAGTGGGGGGCTAAAAAGGGAACGACATCTCACTCCCCACCTAAATTTAAGATCGCTATATCTTTCTTTTTGGGAAAGCTGCTTTAGAATTGGTGTAATGCTTCCTTGAGTCGATGAACGCAGAAACGGCAAAGCAATGCTTCAACCCATCATCTGAAGCAGGTTTGAATTTAAGTTGTTATTTAATTGAAATGTTGGAGGCGCGATGTTAGTCATTCTAGCGGGCGATCAACTCCTTTCAGTACACCAGGTCTGTCAAGGCTGCTTAATGGCAGACCAAAGCGGCCAACCCCGATGGCGACAAGGGCAATTGCGCTGCGGTCAAGCGATTAGCCGATTGGGTGAAAAGCTGCCAGCGCAGTTTGAGTGCCAAATGGGATTTAGAGTCGCCAATATCGAGTAATCGTTGGCTGTAGACGTGATAGGCGGAGACTGTGTTCTTTCATCGTCAGCGAAGTGCGTTATTCTGGGCATAGCTTATTTGCATGACAACGCTTAGGAGAATTTAGTTATGTCGTGGCGCGGATCTACAACGGTGTCCGATCGCATCTTTGCTTCTCTGGTCTATCTTTTGCCGCTGTTAGATGTCCTGCGCTTTGTGGGACAGATTCTGAGGCTCACAGGCTCTGTTCTGAGTCCACTCATTGTGCTCGTTGAAACGCCGCTCAGACCTCTCCTCTCGATTTACACAGGCTTTGTCCCATTTATTGTGTTTATTGCGCTGTTTGCTCTCGTTGTGCGAAACGAAAACATTCCGCACTTTATCCGATTCAATACTTTACAGGCGATCTTCTTTGGAATTGTGCTGAGCTTGGTCGAGATTATCTGGCAGTTTGCACTCTCTCCAGTATTCGGGACACTGCTTACCCAAACGTTGTTCAATGCCGTTTTCTTAGGCATGATTGCAGCAGTTGGATACTCGATCGTTCAGACTATTCTAGGGCGTTATGCCGAGATTCCCACGATTTCGGATGCCGTTTACACCTACGTCCGCTAATCCTGTAATTGGGTTTGATAAAGCGGCGATCGCAAGCTGACTCCATTTTCGAGAAATCCAATCCCTTCGATTTCAACTCGAACGCGATCGCCTGCTTGCATTGCCCCCACGCCTTCTGGAGTTCCGGTGAGAATTACATCTCCCGGAAGCAGGGTCATAATTTGGCTGATGTATGACACAAGCCTATCCGGTGAGAATACCATGTCTCCGATCGAAGCCGACTGCACCGGCTGATCGTTGAGAAAGGTTTGCAGCCGCGCATTGGGATTGATTTCGCGCACGATCCAAGGACCTAGCGGACAGAACGTATCGAAGCCTTTAGCGCGTGTCCACTGCCCGTCTTTTTTTTGCAAATCTCGCGCTGTGACATCGTTAGCGATCGTGTAGCCCCAGATTTTGCTGTGCGCTTCTTGGGCAGGGCAGTCTTTGACGCGATCGCCGATGACGAGTGCTAATTCGCCTTCATAGTCAACCCGTTGAGATTGCGCGGGATATAGAATTTCGGCATTCAGTGCAATCACCGTCGTTGGAGGCTTGAGAAATAAGAGCGGCTCTTGGGGAACTGGAGTTCCCATTTCTGCAGCGTGGTCTGCGTAGTTTTTGCCAACGGCGATGAGTTTTGAGGGCGCACAAGGCGCAAGCAGATGGTAGTTGGTGAGTCGCTGATCGGTCGGTTGTCCTTTTAGCCAAGGGGGAGCGTCTAAAACCTGAACGGTGCGATCGATTTGCAGCAATCCATAGTAGATTTTGCCATCAGGAGTTTGAACGCGGACATAACGCTGTGCCATAAGAATAACCAGAATCGATAGGGGTAGACCAGATCAATGAGCGCGGCGAATTCACGAGAAACTGGTATAGAATTGTAATTCCTTGCCCTTTCATTATTGGGGTTTCTCTGCCTAAATCAAGTGCGAATCACTAATTTATGCGGTTGCCCGAATAACTTGAAAGAGCCATTTAGTCCGTAAGGAGTTGTTTAATGAGCCAGTTGTACGAAACGATGTATATTTTACGTCCTGACATCGGGGACGAAGCGGTTGATCAGGCGATCGAGAAGTATCAATCGATGTTGAGAGAGAACGGTGGGGAGATTATCGAGACTCAGCATCGGGGTAAGCGGCGGTTGGCTTACGAGATTGACAGACTGCGCGAAGGAATTTACGTGCAGATGAATTTCCGGGCGAATGGCAACCAGATTGCGCCGATGGAGCGAGCAATGCGGTTAAGTACTGAGGTGGTTCGGTATTTGACGGTGAAGCAAGAGGAGCCGGAAGTCGCTGAGGCAGTTGAGGCTTAGCATTTCGCAGTTTGAAGCTTAAAAATCTCCGGTTTCATTCCGAAACCGGAGATTTTTAATGAAAATTTTCAGCCCAGTCTTATCGGCTGAGCAAAATTCCCCTTAATCCCGCAGCGTTGGCGGCTTCGTAGTCTTCTTGCAGACTGTCGCCAATGTGCCACGCATCGCCAGGCTCACACTGATGTTTAGCAAGCGCGATCGCAAAAATCTTCGGGTCAGGTTTGGCGACTCCTGCTTCTGTTGAGATAGTGATCGATGCAAAGAAATCTGCCAGATCCAGCGCTCTGAGAACTTTGTACAGTCGAGAATCGAAATTCGAGAGAATGCCTAGCGGAATATCAAGACTCCGGAGTTTTGTCAGTGTTGGAACTGTATCGGGATAAACGATCCAAGGTTTAGCCGTCTCGAAATGCACATACAAATCGGAAAAGAAGCCGGAAAAATCCTCGAACTGGTGTAACACGCCCGCTTGATCGAAGGTCTGCTGTGCGATCGTGTTCCACCACTGCTGCTCAAGCTGGGGAATTTCTAAGATGTCCACTCCCGGAAAGGTGCAGGGCGGAGACGCTTTGAACGCTTCGTAGAAGGCACTATCAATCACGCTAGCATTGACTGCGACCCCGTATTTCTGAGCGATGTCACGATACACTTGACCGACACTGCCTCGCACCCCAAACAGTGTGCCAACTGCATCAAAAAACACCACACGGGGACGCTTCATCGCTCGATCACGCCAAACTCAATAAAGAATCGAACCACTATTATCAATTGTTTTGGGTCAATGTGTTGATGATCGGGCGGGTGATCCAGTTGAACCCAACGCGGAGTTGATGTCTGAGGGTTGGCATTCGATTCAGGTAAGCTAAGCGACGAGCCAGATGAGCTAGGGTACCATCGAGCTGAATTCCAAGCCCAGTCAGGGTCGCTTCATTGATGCCCAGGGTCATCATTTCACCGAGATATTGATAACGGAAAGGCAGAAGCGGCCGATCGCTCAGCGATGCCCAAATGTTCCAGCCTGCGTAATCCGATTGCTGAAATGCCGCCTGAGCCGTGGAGGGAACTTGCTGATTGTCAGCATCTTTGCAGTCGGCGAGATCCCCGATCGCGAAAATCTCAGGCCGATCGACGACTTGTAGCGTGGGCGTAACGACGATTTGATCGCGTGAATTTTGCTTAAGGGGTAGATTCTTCACGACTTCATTCATGCGAGTGCCGATCGTCCAAAGCACCAAATCGACCGGAATCGTATCGACTACGCCTTTGTAGAGCAGCGAGATACTGTCAGCCGTGATCGATTCCACTGAAGTTTCTAAATCTGTCCAAATGCCGCGCTTTTCAAGGGCTTGCGTGGCTGCTTCGCGATTATGCGGAGAGGACGATCGCAAAATTTGATCCGAAAGCTCAATCAACCGAACCCGACCGCGATCGCCGAGCTTATCGGCGATCTTGCAAGCGAGTTCTACGCCACTGTAGCCCGCCCCGACGATCGCAACCCGAATCTTATCGGCATCTGAAGTTTCTAGCTGTCTGAGCCGATCTTCTAGCCGATAGGCATCTTGAATTGTTCTAAACGGAATCGCAAATTCTGCCGCACCTGGAACGAGATCCAACGGAGTTTCCCCGCCCATTGCTAAAACTAGGCGATCGTAGTCGAGCAATCCGCCGTCCTCTAGCCGGACTTGCTGCGTTTCGATGTTAATTTCAGTCACCGCCGACTGACGGAACCGGATCGACGTGCCTGCGAGCAGTTCTTCGTAAGGTGGCGCGACTTCCCACGATTGCAGTTCTCCGGTAACGACTTCGTAGAGCAACGGAGAGAAAACAAAGCGATCGCGCGAATCAATGATCGTAATTTCTGGTTTCTCGGTCTTTGTCCAAGGAAGACCATGCAAACGGAGCGCAGTGTACAAGCCCCCGAAGCCACCACCGAGAATACAAACTTTTGCAGGAGTGTGAGACATAAGACACGCGAGAAAGGGCAACTTTCTTAATTCTAAGTTCGGAATTCTAAATTCGGAATGACTGCTGCGCCGATCGCCCGAATTTCTACCTTACGTCCGGTGGCTTGGTAACTTAGGCAAACTTCCAGGTAAGACTCTGGTTTATAGGCGAGTCGTTCTGCCCACTCGATCGCGCAGATTCCTGGTTCTACTTCGATGCCTTCCCAATAGATCTCAGGGTAAAGCGTGGCGGTTTGGTGCAGTTCTAACCGGTACAGATCGAAGTGATAAAGCGGCACTCGTCCGCCAAGGTATTCGTTAATTAAGGTAAATGTCGGGCTTTCGATCGAGTCTTCGATCCCCAATCCCTCACCCAATGCCTGCACAAATGCGGTCTTGCCGCTGCCTAAATCGCCTTGCAATAAAAGCACCGTTCCCGCAGGCAATTGCTGCCCGAACTGAAGACCGAGCAATCGGGTATCGGCGGCGGTTTTGAGGTCGATCGTTTTCATCGTCTTGAGCGTTCATACCAGCGAAGAATGACCCGTGCGAGCTTGCGCGAATCATGACGCACATAGCCTGTTTCTTCATCCTCGGTCATGATGTTGGCGCGAATCACCCTTCGTCCGAGCTGCATCACTCGATCTGGATCGAGATCAACCGGACGAGACTGTTCTTGAGCGTATCGTAAGAGCGCCTTGGAGGAAGGCGGCGTTTTTTGCACCAAGACCGAATCGAATAATTGCTGTCCACAAGCTTGATCGATCGCCCGAATATGATCTGCAACCGAATAATCATCGGTTTCTCCGGGTTGCGTCATGATGTTGCAAATATAAATGCAGGGGACTTGCCGAGCCGCGATCGCCTCGGCAATTTCAGGCACCAGTAAATTCGGAATAACGCTAGTGTAGAGGCTTCCAGGCCCGATTACGATATAGTCTGCGTCCTCGATCGCGTCGATCGCTTTTGGCAGTGCAGGGGGATTTTCGGGTTTACAGCCAATGCGAACGATTTTTCCTCGCGCTTCCGTGATGCTCGATTCGCCTTCAACGTAGCGACCATCGGCAAGTTCTGCCCACAATTTCACATCGCTTAAAGTGGCGGGTAGCACCTGACCGCGAATCGCTAACACTTTGGAACTCGCTGCGATCGCTCTTTCAAAATCTCCGGTAATGTCGCTGAGTACAGTGAGAAATAGATTTCCAAAGCTGTGTCCAGCCAGTCCGTCGCCTGCTTTGAATCGATATTGAAACAGTTCGGTTAGAAGTTTTTCTTCGTCTGCTAGCGCCGCAATACAGTTGCGAATATCTCCCGGAGGCAACACACCAATTTCGCGCCGCAAGCGTCCCGACGAGCCGCCATCATCCGCCACCGTGACGATCGCCGTGATATTTGCGCTAATGCCTTTTAGTCCTCGCAGCAGCGTTGACAGCCCGGTTCCACCTCCGATCGTTACAATTTTCGCGCCTCGATTCAGCTTGCGGTGGCTAATCAGCACATCGACTAAATCTTCATCGCGATCGCTCATCAAAACTTCGGTAATCGATCCAAACGTGCGCGTCTGTCCCCAAAACACCAGCAGCAGCCCCAGAATCAGTACCAGTGGGCCGCTAATGTAGTTTGGAATCAGGCTCGTGATCAACTCCAGCAACTCGCCGGAGAACTGCATAATATAAAACACCGGAGTCAATCGGCTCCAGATTGCTACACCCAGTAACACCATCAAAATGCCGCTGACGCTGATAAACATCCAGCGCTTGACGAGCAAACCCGGAGACAGCCACTTAAACCAGTGACTCGCTCGATCGGGAAGACGGCGCGAATACGAACGCGAAACGCGCATTGCCTTTTTGAGAAAACGATTGGTCGTCATGCTGGGGTAAACCTTAGCGGGATGGCTCGATCTAGCTATGCAGCATACCCTAAGTTTGGAATTGCAACGGGGCAATCCTGAACGGAGGACGCGCAGTTATTCTGACAACTACCTTGTTTTCTCCGACTTTGCCTCGCTAACCGGGAAGAATTTACGGAAAATTTATTAGAAGACTAGAAGTATTACGGATTTAATTTGGGTGCTTTTGCGGGTCGGGGGTGCGATAAATTCCGATTAACAAGCAGATAATGCCGACATTGATAAAAATATCGGCAAAGTTAAAAATTGGGAATTGAATCCAGATGAAGCGCGGAAACGGATTCGGATAAGGGACATACACAAACGGAACTTTAATAAAATCGACCACATGACCCAACACAAAGCGATCGATGCCGTTGCCTAGGGCCCCGCTCAGAATCAAGCCATAGCCGATCTGCTCCCAGCGCAGCATTCGTCTGCCAAACCATGCCCACGCCATCAGCGCCACACTCGCTAACAGCGACAACCACCGCAAGATCGGACTGCCAGAGAGAATGCCAAATGCGGCTCCATCATTAATCACATAAACCCAGTGCAAAATCCCTGGAATGACAGGAATATCCTGGGGCGGAATCGTCAGCGCCATCGTTCTGACCACGATTAGCTTGGTAAGCCGATCGATGATCAATCCCGCGATCGCGACGATCCAGAAAAAGCGGTTTTTTAGCATGACGTGACGGTAAGAGGAGCAGATTCCAATTCTCACAGAAAATTGATCCGCTTAGTAAAACATGATGCGGCGCAGCACCAAGGCTAGAACAGCGATCGCGCAAGTCACAGCTAATTGTCCCGGTAGTAAATTCACGGAATAGGTGAGAAACGCTTGCCAAATCGAAGCCGTTCCGAGATCCACCCAGCGCAGCACCGAACCGACCAGCAAGTATAGAATGCCGACCAAGTGAATCACGAATAGCCCACAAAGCGCGCTAAATGCGAGAGTTTCCAAGCGGGGTACTGTTTTGAATGCAAGATAGCCGCAAATCCAGGCACCTGGAACAAATCCCAGTAAGTACCCAAAGCTAGGAGCGCTGACATACTGAAGCCCGCCCCCTTGCGAAAACACTGGAAGTCCTGCCAGTCCCAGCGTCAGATAAGCAATTTGTGACATGATTGCCGCATTTTTCCCACCTAGGCAACCCACCAGCAGCACGGCTCCGATTTGATAGCTCACACCGAGAAAATACAGCGGAACCGATTGCGATGCCCAGGGAAGCCCCACAATTGATGCCCTCAGCAACGTTCCTCCGATCGTCAACATCAGTCCAATCAGTGCCCACATCAAATCGGTGATCGTAATCCGAAATCGGGGGCGCGATCGGGCCGGGGGGCGGCGGGAGGGGGTACGAGTCATCGTGAAGAAGTTTTCCATCAGTCGTGTACGGGAAGTGCCAATCGCAAAATCCGGCAGTGGAGATTGTATCGCACGGCAGAATCGATAATGATAAAGAATCGTTCTTTAGCGTTGACTTATGATTGCTGCTGTTCAAACTCGCGATCGGATTGCCCAAATTTATCATCAGCCGTTCCCTGATTTGCTGTTTGAGGCGCAGCGCGTTCATCGCGAACACCACGACCCGCGCACGGTACAGTTTTGCACTCTAGGAAATATTAAGAGCGGTGCTTGTCCTGAGGATTGCGGCTATTGTGCTCAGAGTGTGCATCACAATACGGGCTTGAAGCCGGAGCCGCTGATGGAGATTGATTCGGTGCTTGAAGAAGCAAAGGCGGCAAAAGCAGGCGGGTCAACGCGGTTTTGTATGGGAGCCGCTTGGCGAGAGGTGCGAGACGGGGCACAGTTCGATCGCGTTCTGGAGATGGTGCGTCAAGTGGCAGCGCTGGATCTGGAGGTTTGCTGTACGCTTGGAATGCTCAAACCGCATCAGGCACAACAACTTAAAGGGGCAGGGCTAACAGCCTACAATCACAATTTAGATACGTCCGCAGAATATTACGACAAGATTATTACCACCCGGACTTATCAGGATCGCTTAGAGACGATTCGGGCGGTAAGTGAGGCAGGGATTTCGGTGTGCTGTGGTGGCATTTTGGGGCTAGGTGAATCAGTGAACGATCGCCTCTCGCTGCTCGAAACTCTGACGACGTTTGATCCGCCCCCTGAATCGATCCCAATCAATGCCTTGATTCCAATTGAAGGGACACCGCTTGAGACTGCGACTCCGATCGATGGTATTGCTTTGGTGCGAATGATTGCGACCACTCGGATTCTGTTTCCGAAAGCGATGGTGAGATTGTCCGCAGGTAGAACTCAAATGAGTGATGAACTGCAAGCCATGTGTTTCTTTGCAGGAGCAAACTCGATTTTTACGGGTGCGAAGCTGTTAACGGCTCCGAATCCAGAACGATCGCACGATGAGGAGCTGATTATCGATCGATTGGGAATGATGCCGAAACCGCTTTAACGTCAGTTCGATGAGTTTTTTCGCTTCGATTTGAGCGGATCTGCCCCCTAAATCCCCCACGAGTGGGGGACTTAGAGAATCGCGATTCCCCAAATTTAAGGAGCCTTCTAACCTTCAAAGTCCCCCACGAGTGGGGGATTTAGGGGGCTACCCGCAGATCCAAACGCAGCCAAGACTTGTATCGAACTCACGTCACCTTAGAGAATGCTTGAAAAGTATAAAAGCTTCCTCGTTCCGTTCGATTTCGCCCCGGAATGGAATTCGGGCGAGTGAGCGCAATAACCGATGCTTTTCAAACACCCTCTAATATCAAATATCAAATGAGTTGAGCAGTTTTATTGCGATCGCGATAAGTCGAAAGAAACACAATAAACAGAATTGCAAAGGTCAGATCAATCACACCAGAAAGTAGATAAAACGGGTGAAGCTTACCCAGCAGCGTGTGATATGCCAGAATTGCAAAAACGCTTGATTGACCAATAATCCCTAACCTAACAATGTCGTGATTTTGAGAAATATCGCGACCCACCCACCAATAACCAATCCCGATCACAATTACAAAACCATAGAATAGTTGGTTATATTCAGGATTCATGAGAGATTCAGTATTCAAGGCAGTCCGAATCCAACCATCGGCAAAGAGAAAAACGATCGCTTCAATCCAGTTAATCACTGCTTTAACTTGAAACATCCGTTTCCAAGCCATTGCGTTGTTCATTGCATTGTTTATCGAACCTTCCTCCCATTGATGGTTATGATTTCGATCGCTGGTTTGTTGCAGTAGATGTGGAAGCTGCTCGTGTGCTTGTAGTTTGCTTTTCGCTGCTTTGAAGTCAGTTGCCATTTGCTTTTGCTGTTCCGGGCTAAAGTTGTGCTTCAAAATTGGAAAGATATCTTTTTCTTCTTGATTGATATGGTCTCGAACAGCCTGTCTCACTTGCTTCACTTTCGATTTGAAGTCTGGATCTCTAACATCAAGCGATCGCACCTCATCTAACATTCCGATCGCCTCATCGGTTTGCTCCACAATATCCGGCATAGCTCGATAGTAGGGACTAGCCGCATGATAAACAATCTGCTCTTCTGCAAGACCATGAATGCTGACATCCTTGTAAAGTTGGACAAAGCACTCTTGAATCTTTTCCGGATCATCAGTTGCCAGAATTTCAGCAAACAAAATATCTGACTTGGTGTGATCCATCAGCAACAGATCCCGAATCGACATCTCATCATCCGTGCGAGTAATCACACTGCCTGCGACACCCGTGAGCGCGGCGATCGCATCTTCCACCCGCGCCCAAAGTCCCTGATCTGGCTCTTGTCCGGTCAGTTCCCGCACCCCCAAAATCTCTAAAATGCCTTTGAGTTGTTCTTGATGAGCGCGATTTTCAAAATTAACCGTGTGAATCGGAGCGATCGCAGCCTCAACATCAGCCCCAACCAACTGTGCTGCTTTATGAATCGTGAGACCCGTCATTGTTTGCCGATGTTTGAGAAGCTCATGCTGAAAGACTTTCTCAAACACAGACAGTTTAGAACCTTGCATCTGAGTTTGAATCTCTTCTAGCTGCTGTTGGATACTTCTTTTAGGCTGAGATTGAATACCGGACTGAATAATCACGGTCTCTAGAATGCCTAAGTTTTTTTGATCGTCTTCCAGCATTTTTAGCAATCGCTGGCGAATATGATCATCGTTAACTAAGTTAATTAAGCATTGATCATTAGAAATTAGTAATTGTTGCAGCGATCGCATCTCTGATAACTGTGTTGCGATCGCGCCTCTGTTTGTGGCATTTAGCGGCATCACCATAACTTCCTCTCTTCTGAAAGGCTTACAGTCGCTACAATACTCACTCCAAAACGACCCTTCCTCTACTCTAGGAAGCACGTTTTCAACTTGAGCGCTGCAATCCTTTGTTGTGCAAATGCCGCTCAATTTGCTGCATTTCTTCTATTGTGGCTCCGGTGACAATGCCATAAATTTCGGTGTAGATTTTGCCGTATTTCACTTTTTCTAGGGCTGATAGGATTAAAAAGTCTTTCTGCTCTAGCTCTGGCTTTAAGCGGGTCAAGATAGAATTTAATGTGCCTTCCATCCGGTAATCGCTAGAGTATTTAGCGATCGCTTTATCCAACTTCAACAACTCATGGCGCTGTAGACACAGAGGAGTAGAGCCGTTAATGCGAAAGTTGGCATCGATCGCATACAGTTGCCCGTCTCGGTCTTCCAACACATCTACACCAATCACGCCAAAATAGCCTTGTTGGTGAGCATACTGCGCGACGTTGGCAATCAATTGAGAGAACTGGCTCAAGTCGTCAGTATAGTCAATCAAGCCGCCCAGATAGTCCCCTGTAGAAGTCGTAAGCTGCTGAGTCACACCGATTAACGTAATCTCACCCTGTTGATTCACATAGAACTGAATGCAGTAGTTTTGAACTTCGTGTTGAACAAACTCTGAAACAATGATTGTTTCTAATAAATGAATTCTTAGATACTTCTTTAGTTCTTCCAGACAATAGTGCAAATCACTAGGGTTACGAATGATATAAGTTCCCTCACCGGAAAGACCATGCGAGGTTTTGATCAGGTAAGGAAACTGCTCTGGAAGCTGGATCTCGTCAAGACGAGTTTGCTTAAGCTGATAGGTTTGATAGTTCGGACAAGGCACTCCTAGCTTAGAAAGAGTCACTTTACTCAGCAGATGATAGTGTATGTCTGGATCAACTGCGTGTTTTTCGGGAAGCAATCGATCGAACGGAAACAGAGTAATCACACGATCGATCTGTCCACTCTCGCTGAGATCATCCAGATAGGTGGAACAATCCAATCGTTCGATCTGACTATATTGAAAGCCAAACTGATCACGCCAGTATTGCATCAATAAAGGCGGTGGCGGAACAATCATCACACCGGGCAACCCGTCGCCCAACACAGCTAAATTTTTCCAAGGTTCTTTTTGGCAAATCTTATCAAACGAAGTTTTGGTCGCTTCACTGCTACCATCCTGCAAAAAATACTTTCGCGTGTTTGGATATGCCGCCCAGCTTGCAGTTGCAGGATAGTTCAAAATCAACGCATCCCGATCGCGCTGAATGTCTTGAGCGAACAAATCAGACAGCGAATTCCCTTGAAAAAATTGAAATGTGTGCTGAAAAGACATAGTGAACCGGAAGCGGAGGTTATTTTTTGCGAGTAAAAGTAGCAGGTTGCTCTAAATCCTCATTCATGTACGCAACTGCCATATCCTGAGAATTGTGCGCCCAACCGATCCGCCCTTGAGAATCAAGCAAAATACATCCCGCCTCACCTTCTACACGACTAACTAAGGTCTCGATCGCAAATTGGGCTGCCTCATCTGGATGCTGGTGTCTGAGCGCATCGATCGCAGTCTTTGCTAACACAACTGGAATAATCGATTCACCATCGCCTGTGGTTGAGCAAGCACCGACCTGATTATCGGCATACAGTCCGCACCCAACCACGGCCGAATCGCCCACTCGACCTTGAGGCTGTCCCGTGATTCCACCTGTGGATGTCCCCGCAACCAGGTTGCCATTCGCATCCAGCGCCACGCATCCCACTGTATTTGGACGATCCAAAACTTCTGCCTCTTCTTTCCACTCCTGGTATTGTTCTCCGCTCACCAAGGCTTCTTTTGCACAAATCTCTAAGCCATGTTCGTGAGCAAACCGTTCTCCGCTGCGAGCCACCAAGAAGCGGGAGCGCTTTTCCATAATTTTTCGAGCAACTGCGATCGGATGACGTACTCCCTGAACCGCAGCGATAGCCCCCCACCCTAATGTTGCTCCGTCCATGATTGCAGCATCGACCTCGACTTCACCTTCGCGATTCAGCGTCGAACCGAAACCCGCATTAAAAGTCTGATCCGATTCTAGTACCCGAATCGCGGCTTCGACGGCTTCTGCTGCACTTCCACCTTGACTCAGCACTGCCCATCCAGCTTCGGCTGCTGATCGACAACCTGCTTGATTCGCTGCCACTTTGTCCTCTGAAATCGTTTTCGCCCCGCCATGAACAATGATCACGGGTTTTACGCTGCTCATTTCTGCCCTAGCCCAACATTTACTCACTACAATAGCGATTGCGAATCAGCGCCATCTCTACCGCAGGGATCACGATCGTGGAGCAGACTCGCGGTTTTGAGCCGACGGAACCGGACACGCTAATTGCAGCAGATTTTTGATTTCAGTGAATAGAACTTCCAGCACGATCGGCTTGGCAATGTGAGCATCAAATCCTGCGGCAATCGCGCTTAGTCGATCTTCTTCTCTCGCATTTGCCGTCAGCGCGATCGCCGGGATGCGGCAAGACTCAACAGCACGAATATGCTGGATAAAATCGTACCCATCCATTCCCGGCATACTGATATCGCTGAGAATCAAATCGGGCGCGAATGACGAGAATTTAGCGATCGCGTCTTGAGCCGAGTCCGAGAGCGAAACGATCGCTTGCTCATCTTCCAAGATAAATCGCAGCAACTCTCTCGCATCTGCTTCATCTTCAACAATTAGAACTTTGTAGCCGCTGAGACATCCAGTTACCTGTGGAGTCAGGGAAATCACTTCAGGCATCAATTCAGCACTAGGATTCAATACAGGAAGCTTCACGATGAAGGTCGCACCGCGATCCACTCCTTCACTTCTTGCTTCAACCTTGCCCTGATGCAGTTCGACCAAGTGCCGCACGATCGCTAAACCCAACCCCAACCCACCAAAATTCCGAGTTGTGCCGCTATCCTCCTGCCGAAATCGCTCAAATACGTGCGGCAAAAAGTCTGGATGAATCCCTTTTCCAGTATCACTGACGCTGATTTGCACGAAACTGGGTGTCTCGTTCGGAGGATATTCAAGTGCGATCGTGACTCGTCCGTTTTGTGGGGTGAATTTAACCGCATTCGTCAGCAAATTAACAACCACCTGCTGCAATCGATTCGGATCGCCGTGGACTAACAGCTTAGACTCCAAGTTTGGAGGCGAAAACGCGATCGAAATGCCTTTTGCTTCTGCGGATAGTCTAACCGTTTCGATCGCCGATCGAACCACTAACCCAATCTCTAGTTCAATCTGTCGCAGCACCAGCTTGCCACGCAGAATCCGGGACACATCGAGCAAATCTTCGATCAGTTGCGATTGCAGTTTGGCGTTTCGACTGATCGTTTCGATCGCTTTTTGCGTGGTGCTGGCATCGAGCTTACCGCTCTGTAATAATCTTGCCCAGCCTAAAATGGGATTCAGCGGCGTTCTCAGTTCGTGCGAAACGACAGCAAGAAATTCATCTTTGATGCGGTTGGCTATCTCAGCTTGCGATCGAGTTGCTTGCTCTCGCACTAGCAGCTCATCTTTTTCTAGATTCGTTCGCTCTAATTGAGCATTCGTCTTTGCTAAGGCGCGATTGGTTTGTTCTAGAATTTCGTTCAGGCGCGATCGGGCTTCGTATTCTGCAAGTTGAATTTGAGAAATTGCGAGTTTAACCTGCGCTTGAGTCTGTTGAGTGATCGCGGTTCCAGTAAACAATCCAATCACACATTGAGTCAGCAAACTGAGCTTATGCACCATCAGCACGTCTGAACTAATCGGAAATTCAGGCAAGGTTAGTGCTTGAGGATATTTCAGCACATAGCTTAGTAAGGCGGAGATGACACAAAGACTAGCTGTACTGGCACCCCCCACGGTTCCAAACCGCAGTGCTGCCCAGAGAATCGGCACAAAGTTCAGAAAAGAAAATTGCTGAAACGCAAATCCTGTTTGACTGGTTTGGGAAACGCTCAACAGCGCGATCGCAAAACACAGACCGACAATCACAATCTTCTCTGCTCTCAGTCGGGGTGAATCTTGACACTGGGGAGACGGAGCAGGCAGATCTTCTGGTAACCATTGCCAGCGCTGTAGAGTTGGAGTCAGCGTCAGAAGCGCGATCGGGGCAAGCACCATCGTTGCGATCGCGTTTCCCAGCCACCAGGGTGGGATTGTGTTCACTACGGCTTGCCAAGACATTGTGCCAGTCAAAGCTAAAGACAAACTCCCTACAACCGCAGAACTTGCACAAGCAAACACGGGCGCACTCAAAATAAAGGCGCTGACATCCTTGAGCCGCCCCAGAAACAGCGATCGTTGCCAAAACTGACGGTAAAACCACCATGCGACGAAGGGTTCAACCGCATCGGTCATACCAACCCACTGCATCCAGCCGCTACTGCCCCAGAGCGGCGCGAGAATAGTAGAGACGAGTCCAGCAACGATCGCGGCGGCAGGTCCAAACCAAATCGCTAATGTAATCGCGACTCCTGACGGCGGAAACCAGAGCGATACCGCTGGGTGTATCCGAAACAGTAGTGCGGCGTAGTGTGCGAATACAAGACCACCCGCACCAAGCAGCAATGGCAGCCAATTTTGCTTGAAGCCGCGATTGCGATCGCGGGTGCCAGTGGCATCGTTCATGTCAAACTCAAGCCTGTGCTAGACGGGATCTGTCTTATGATAGACATAAAATATGAGTATATTCCTGATAGCAGATCCACTGATCAAGGGGCACATTCTAAGCAACGCATCCGTGATCCTCCGAGCTGCTCAGATCTCATCCTGGCACTGATCACTCTGTACTCTGGCGGCTCCGCCATCTTAGCAATTTTGGTTATTGAAATTCCGTCGCAGATTTTGGCTAAACACAATTTAGGGTCGAATCGTTAAGAAACTTAAAGAATATACTTTGAGAGAGGCGAACAGCCTGTGTTGATCGCATTGCCATCCTCAAATTCTCGACGTTATGACCCAACCTCAGACCGATTTGATTCAGCGCCCTGCTCGGTTTCAAACTTTCACCCTACAGTCCATTCTTTCCGTCCTCACGCTCTGTTTTGCTTTGTTTGCCCTTGCAAGTGGTTCAATCTTTATGACGATCGCTCGGCAAGACATGAGCGCGAATCAAGTGGCATTTTATCGAGTGGCGATCGCGGCGATCGTGTTTGCAAGTTGGAATAGCATTCGAGCCGTTGTCTCAAAAAAAGAGCCAGAATCCGATCAAATCCGTTGGCGCGAGGTTAGGTTACTGATTGCTGCGGGTGCTAGTTTTGCAGGATTTATCGTTTCGCTGGCTTGGGCACTGGCGCATACTCAAGTCGCAACCGCGACATTACTGACTCACATGATGCCCATCTTCACAACCTTGGGAGCGTGGTTGTTTCTCAAGCAGCAATTTAGCTCACAGTTCTGGATGGGTTTAGTCATTGCATTATCGGGTGCAGTTGCCATCGGAGCGGGAGATTTTAGCTTGTCGAATGCAACAATCTGGGGGGATGCTGCGGCTTTACTGGCGGCAGTATTGATTGCGATCGAAATGCTGATCGTCGAACAACTGCGGACGCGACTGACAACCCCAACGATCGCGATGTGCGAAGCGGCGATCGCTGCTGTTTTAATTCTTCCCGCAATACTATTCAGTGGTTCGGCCATCCTTCCACCTTCTTGGCAGAGTGGTTCAGCGGTGATTGCTGCCGCATTGATTACGCAAGTTGCAGGGCATGGATTGTTAACGTACAGTCTGAAGAAGTTTTCAGCCGGACTGGTTTCGGTTGCGCTCTTAGCGGTTCCGATTATTGCAGCCGGATTAGCGCTGGTGTTATTCAGGCAAACGATTCAGATCGGAAGCGCGATCGCATTTGTCGTGGTTTTAGGTGGAATTTATCTCACAGTGACGGCTCCGAAGGCGGAAAACCATGAGTCGTTTGCTCGATCCACCGTTGCAGAATAGGATTCACTAATTCTGGGGCTTCATCCTGCGGACAGTGACCAACTTGTGGCAGCGGAATGAATTCTTTGACTTGAGGATACTCGGCAAATTTGCGACCGAGCGAGATCGGCTCCCACGGATCGTTTTCGCCCCAGAGAACGATCGTTGGACAAGGCAATTTCGGGAACAAATCTTCGGGTAACGGCCCTGAAGAATATCCGGTAAATGCAATGAAAACGGCGGCGGCTCCTTGGTCGCTTGCGGCTCCAAGCAAGAGTTCAACTAATTCATCAGTCACCGCTTCGGGTCGAGCGTATGCCTTGAGCAGAATGTTTCGCACCGCTTTTGGTTTGGCAACCTGGCTGAAAAACCATTGCCCGAACGCTTGATTTTTCAGCACTTTTTGCAGAATGGGCGCACCAATGCGTTTAATCCAAGGTTGGGTTGCCCGATGTCGATCGTGCAGCAACCGTAAAGAGCAATTGAGCAAGGAGAGCGATCGTGCAATTTCAGGATGATCCACCACTGCCTGCATCACGGCAATACAGCCGATCGAATTGCCAATTAAAACCGCAGGTTCTCCGACCACTTCGCGACAGAAATCTGCAATTTGATCACCCCAAGTTTCAAACGTATATTCAATCTGTTCAACAGGTTTTGGTTTTGCCGATTTGCCGAAACCAACGAGGTCGATCGCATACACGCGGCAAGTTTTCGCCAGTTCTGGCAGGTTCTTGCGCCAATGAAAGAACGATGCACCAAAGCCATGCACTAACACGACTGGAGTTCCTTCAGTTCCCTGAGTTTGATAGGCAACTTGGAACCCCTTCCACATCCAGATCTTGTATTCGGTTGAAACTGTGGGAGCCGTTAGCATGATGGCGCTGTGAAGTAGTCGTACTCTTTAAGCGTACAAAACTTCACAAAGTTCTGCTACTTGGTTTTGATATCGGCGATCGCGTTTCGGGCAACTCCGGCGATCGCAGCGTCCGTCGCTTTCGGCAAGTGATGATACTTTCCACCCGCTTGTTTGGCAAGTTCTTTAGCAAATCCAGTTGAAATGAATTTGTTTTCCGTATCAATCACCAAAAGCTGAATGCCCAAGGCGCGAATCTTCGCTGCAAGTTCTAAAAGTTCGCCTTTGATATCAGGTTTTTCGCCTTCAGGGAGGGTTTCACCCAGCGATCGAGCCAGTGGAATATTGCCGCGCCCGTCCGTAATTGCCACAATCACAACTTGCCCGATATCCCCGGATTGTTTTGCATTCAGTCCAACTCGAACTGCTTGCGTGAGTCCATGCGCCAACGGAGAACCGCCACCACAGGGTAAGCGATCGAGCCTGCGTTTCGCGGCTTCAATTGATCGAGTCGGCGGCAATAGCACCTCAGCCTGTTCACCCCGGAATGGAATCAACGACACTTGATCTCGGTTCTGATACGCTTCAGTCAGCAAGCTTAGAACCGCACCTTTGGCAGCGTTCATCCGATTGAGTGCCATTGAGCCAGACGCATCCACCACAAAAACGATCAGCGCTCCGGCTTTTCGAGCCAGTCGCTTTGCCCGAATGTCACTTTCTTCGACAAACACTCGTTTGCGTCCAGTCGAGGCTTCCTGAGATCTGGATCGTCTTGATTTTTGATAGGGTGCTGCCGTTCTCAGAGTCGCATCCACTGCAATTCGCCGGACTTTACCTTTCGGTAACATCGGTTTGATATAGCGTCCCCGATCTTCGGAAAGCACGATCGTTCGACTGCCGGATTTCCCTTGCCGCGTTGCCATCTGTGCAAAATACAGCACTTCTGGATCGAGAATCACTCCTTCTGGATCAAAGACGAATTCTTCTGGAATGTTCGGAGTCTCTTGCTCTGGTTGATCTTCCGGTTCGTCTTGGTCTTCTTGATCTTCTTGCTGATCTTGCTCTTGATCCGATTGATCTTGAGGGGGGGGCGGCGGTGGAGGTGGAGCTTCTTCGGGTGGCGTTTGAACGATCGTCGATCGTGGAATAATCACCAATTCCACCGCTTTTCTCAAATCTTCTGCATTAACCTGTGTGCGTCCTTCTAATGCGGCATGAGCTTTCGCAACCCGCAGCGCAAACAGTTCGGCACGATGTCCCTGAACCCCACCGCGAACGGCTTCTGTGACTAAATATTCAATTTGCTCCAAGCTAATCTGCACATCTTGGAGCCATTCCCGCGCCAAGAGAATCTGCGTTTTCAGCGCGTCAATGTCTTCGTTGTATTGTTCAAGAAATGCTTGTGGCGAATTGGAATAGCTAGTCGCTTGTTCGACCGCTTGAACACGATCGTCTAATCCCAACACCATATCTGCCGACAAAGAAATCGCAATACGATCGAGCAAATGTTCTCGCAATGTTCCTTCTTCAGGATTGTAGGTTGCAATCAATAACGGCTTACAAGGATGCTGAAAACTGATGCCTTCACGCTCGATCTGATTTCGTCCATCGGTTAGAACTGACAACAATAAATTTGAAATTTGATCATCCAGCAGATTAACTTCATCGACATACAACACGCCGCGATTTGCTTCTGCCAACAATCCAGGCTGAAACACCGTTTCGCCTTGTTTAATCGATTGGCTCACGTCTACCGAGCCGAGTAATCGATCTTCAGTTATACCTAAAGGAATCTGTACAAATGGGGCGCGAATCACCTCAGTTGGCACATCTTCGGCATCGCCAAATTGCTCCAGCGTGAAGTCGTCCCACTCTGCGATCGCACCCGGTTCGCAATTGCTCACTGAGTCTTTCACAACTTCGATCGGCGGCAGGAGCGCGTGAATTGCTCGCGCCATTACAGATTTAGCGGTTCCGCGTCTCCCCGCGATCACCACGCCACCTAAGCCGGGATCAACCGCAGCAAGCAGCAGCGCCAGTTTGATCGCTTCTTGACCCACAACGGCAGCGAGAGGAAAAGCAGTAATTTGAGAATTGATCGTGGCAGGCATTGATAAATTTAGATTGCTATCAATCTCCACCATACCAAGATCTGCGGCTCGATTTCGCTGTACTCCAAAAGGTTTGATATAGTACCCAAATACCAACTGTGTTGCTCATGCCTATCAAACCTTCCCAGATTTTGAGCTTGCTCGATCGTAAGCGCGAGGAGTTTATGTCGTTCGATCGTACTGCCCTCCAAGCGCTTCAGCAGTACGGAACCGCATTGATTCAGATGTCGCAAAAGTCTGATCAAGCCTTACTCAAAGCATTAGAGGGGATAAAAGATTGTGGGGCAAGACCGTTAGAGCCGTTGGGCTTGTTTCCCGAATGGATGATGCACTCAAATCTAAGCTGGCAAAATCGCGAAGAGAGTTTAGAGTGGGTGCGCGATCGCATTACCGGAGTTTCGACTTTTTCAGTCGATGGTTCTCAAATCTATCCAAGCAAAGATTTCTCAATTCCGGTTGCCTTAGTGCAAATTGGCTGGTTCGAGAACGATCATCTTGAATCAGGCAAGTATGAAAAAGACATTGCTCTCGATGTGATGACCCCGAATGATCTGAAAGTGGGACGGGGCGATCTTGCCGATCGACGAGTCAATTTACGTCGCTTTGAAATGGAGTGCGATCGTATTGTTCAATACATAGAAGAACACGCTGGAAGTCGATCTTGTCTTGCCTTCTTCGATGGCTCACTGATTGCAACGTTTGCAGAAGCATTCGACGAAGAGACAAAGAATTTTTATGTCAGATGTATTCGCACGGTATTACAAGCGAGTGAAGATTATCGCGTTCCTGTCGTGGGCTATGTCGATACTTCCACAGCGCGAGATCTCACAGAAATGCTACAGCGATTGTGTCAGCTACCTGAACGCAAAACCATCCATGATGCCCAATTGCTCAATCGCGCTAAGAACCAGATGCAATGGGGCGATCGCACTCCGATCTTTCTCTCTCAACGTCCTGGCATTCGAGATTTATATTTTGAACATTGCGATCGCATTGCCTTCGCCTATCTAAAAACCACACAAGATGGCTATCCGGCTCGAATTGAATTACCTGTCTGGATCTACGAAGAAGGCTGGCACGATCGCGTTTTAGATTGGGTACGCGCAGAAGTGGCGATCGGAGGCGGATATCCTTATGTGATTGAGACAGCCGATCAGGTTGCAGTCTTGAAGAATGACGATCGGCAAACCTTTTATCGATTACTACAGGATTGGGCAGAGAAGGAAGATCTCACCCTCCGACTCTCGCGCAAAATGATCAGTAAAGTAAGGCGACGCTAATTATGCAAAAACTAATTTGTGCTTTAGTCCGATCGACGCTCTCGCATGAATGTAAGCCGGATCAGGATAATGATCGATTGCTCGATCGTATGACTTGATCGCATTGCCATACGCACCCATTTCCATCAATAACAATCCACGATTAAACCAAGCTTGATGATAATTGGGCTGTAGAACTGTGGCACGATCGTAGTTACTCAATGCTTCTGCATACCGTTTTAATGCAGAAAGCGCATTCCCACGAAAGTTCCAAGCCTTCGAGCAACTTGCATCAGTTCCAATTGCTTGATCAAAATGCTTGATTGCCTCTAAATATTCTTCTCGCTGACAACATTCAAAACCTTTTTCTAAACTATCCATCCCAAACACCTGAATCTCTGCATCTTAAGTATCTGATCGAAGTTCTCTACCGTCTGGGAGGGATTTCTCGACTCGATTTGATTCGGTTAGCAGAGACAGGAATGCGCGATCGCGCCCTACACTCGAATTAGAAATTTGGATAAAGTCAGTGGACTCGACACTTCACACGATTATTGAAATTCTTTTGGGCATCAGTTTAAGTGCGGCAGCAGGATTTCGCGTGTTTATTCCCCTGCTGATTGTGAGTGGTGTTTCTGTATTCGGACATTACGATTTACCTGCTGACTTCGACTGGCTGGAAAATTCTCAAGCATTTGGATTGTTTGCGATCGCCAGCATTCTCGAAGTGATTGGATATTCGATTCCCTGGTTTGATCATGCGCTCGATGTGCTTGCAACTCCCGCCGCGATGATTGCCGGAACGGTTGTCGCTGCTTCGGTTGCACCGGATATGAATCCATTGATTCAATGGACATTAGCGATCGTTGCAGGAGGCGGAACCGCAGGCATTACAAAGTTATTAACAAACTTACTCAGAGGCACATCGACGGCTGCTTCGGGTGGCTTGACGAATCCGATCTTCGCTGCGGTAGAACTCGCGATCGCAGTTCTGCTTTCTGTGTTAGCGCTCACCGCCCCGATCGTCGCCGGACTGCTGGTGATTGGATTGTTCAGCTTTGGATTCTATCGACTGACAAAGTTCGTCACACGCTGGCGGACTCAGGGCAGAGTCAAAACTTTGCAAGAATAACTGCCCTTGCAACTTAGCTAAATATAATTTTCTGAGCTAAAACTCATCCTAAAATTTCATCAGCTGTAATTGAGACTCCGGGAAATGCCAAAAGCTCGATCGCTTGACCCCGCATAAAGGTCTGAAGTGATCGATATCCTGTAGCACTTGGTTGCCGATACACCTCAATTAGTTCTGCATTCACATCAACAACCCAAGATTCAGCAATGCTGTCTTCGGCATAGAGCGGAATTTTGACAGTGCGATCGTAGCGAATGGTTGAGTCTGAAACCTCAATCAGCAAAAATACATCAGTTGGAGTGGGATGAGCAGACGCATAAAAATCTTCACGCGGTCTCAAGATTGCAATATCAGGTTGAGGTTCTGAATGTGCATCAACTTCAACTGGATTTTGAACTGCGACTATCACTTGATCACCAAACTTTTTGAAGAATAGCCGATTCAGCCGATTAACCCCCGCTGCGTGTCTTGTCCCAATGGATGCCATCTCAATAATTTCCCCTCGAATCAACTCGACACGATCGCCCTCTTGAATAATTCCGGTTTCGATCATGCGGTGATACTGCTCAACCGTAAATAGTCGTCTTAAAACCTCGGTTGTCATGACGAAATCCCCCAGGTTAGTAGTACGTCTAGGTTATCAAGAATCTAAGGCTCAACGATAATAGGAGTCCCGATCGACACCTTTTCAAATAGCGCCACCACATCTTTATTTCGCATCCGAATACATCCATGCGATACCGCTTGTCCGATTAGCTCCGGTTCATTCGTACCGTGAAATCCAAGCTGCGTTTTTCCATCTGTCCAAAACCCAATCCAACGCACACCCAAGGGATTATCTCGTCCGGGCTTGATGATTTTTCCGGTTCTAAAGTTTTTGAACACCGGATTCACTTCTTTCGAGAACACTTTATATTCGCCGGGAGGAGTTTCCCAGCCTGATTTACCCACCGCGATCGCATAACTTGCAACCACCGCTTTTCCTTCATATACAAACGCTCGCCGTGCTTTCGTCCGTATTACCACTCGCAAGGGTGCAGCCTCTGGTTCGGACAGTTGAATTTCAGCCGTCGATCGCCAATCTGGAGCCGCTAGCACTGGCAGTCCACCAATCAGCAAAAATCCGCTTACGAGAGCTAAAATTCGTTTCATCTCACTCACCTTTCACGCTTTTTCTATCATTCCTGATCATCTGGTTAAAATAATCAAGCGCTGATCGGCACATCTGATCAGCCTGAACAGCGGATGTGGAAACGACAGGATAGAATAAGTCCAGCAAACCTTATGATCGCAGTAAAGGTTAAAGAAGCGAATGGGTAGAGTCGTTGGGATTGACCTGGGAACAACCAACTCGGTCGTGGCAGTCATGGAGGGCGGTAAGCCAGTAGTCATCGCCAATGCCGAAGGAATGCGAACCACGCCATCGGTAGTCGGCGTGAGTAAAGAAGGCGAACGTCTCGTTGGACAATTGGCGCGTCGTCAGGCGGTGCTTGATCCGCAGAATACGTTTTTTGGCGTGAAACGGTTTATGGGGCGCAGATATGCCGAACTTAACCCCGAATCGAAGCGCGTTCCTTATACAATCCGTAAAGACGAAGCGGGCAATATCAAGCTGAAGTGCCCTAGACTCGATCGTGATTTTGCCCCAGAGGAAATTTCCGCACAAATTCTGAAGAAATTAGCCGACGAAGCCGCTCGATATTTGGGCGAACCTGTGACGGGTGCAGTGATTACAGTTCCGGCTTATTTCAACGATGCTCAACGTCAAGCAACCCGCAATGCTGGGCGAATTGCCGGACTAGAAGTAAAGCGCATTCTTAACGAACCGACTGCGGCATCGTTGGCCTATGGACTCGATCGCGTGCAAAGCGAAACCATTCTTGTGTTTGACCTCGGTGGCGGTACGTTTGATGTCTCGATTCTTGATGTTGGCGATGGTGTGTTTGAAGTAAAAGCCACCAGCGGCGATACGCAGTTAGGCGGAGGCGAGTTCGATAAAAAGATCGTTGATTGGCTAGCAGAGCAGTTTTTAGAGCGCGAAGGCATTGATTTACGCAAAGAGCGCCAATCGTTACAGCGACTCACGGAAGCCGCAGAAAAGGCGAAAATCGAGCTTTCCGGCGTGGGCGTAACGGAGATTAATCTCCCCTTTATTGCAGCCGATAAAGACGGCCCGAAACACTTAGAGACGCGATTAACCCGATCGCAGTTTGAAGGCTTATGCGAGGACTTGCTCTCGCGCCTGAGACTTCCCCTGCGAGAAGCGTTCCGCGATGCAGGCATGAGTCCCCGCGATATCGATGAAGTCGTGCTCGTCGGCGGCGGAACTCGAATGCCGATGGTGCAAGAAGTCGTGCGATCGTTGATCAATCTCGAGCCGAATCAAAACGTCAACCCGGACGAAGTGGTTGCGGTTGGAGCCGCCATTCAAGCTGGAATTCTAGCAGGCGAAGTCAAAGACATTCTGCTGCTCGATGTCACTCCGATCTCAGTTGGGCTGGAAACGATCGGCGGCATTATGAAAGCGCTGATTCCACGCGGAACCACGATTCCAACTCGGCGATCGGACGTTTTCTCAACCTCCGAAGACAACCAAACCGTCGTTGAAGTTCACATCCTACAGGGTGAGCGTCCGATGGCATCCGGGAATAAATCGCTAGGGCGGTTTAAGCTCATGGGCATTCCGCCTGCACCGCGTGGCATTCCTCAAATTCAGGTCGCGTTTGATATTGATGCCAACGGCATTATGCAAGTGACGGCGATGGACCGCACCACTGGACGCGAACAGAGCATCACCATTCAAGGGGCATCGAACTTAAGCGACGAAGAGATTAAGCAAATGATTCGCAGCGCCGAAGAATTTGCCGAAATTGATGAACTCCGCAAAGCCAAAGTCGAGAAGCGCAACCGCGCCGAAGCCATGACCTATCAGGCAGAGCGCCAACTGCGAGAAGCCACTCTAGATTTCGGATTCCAGTTTGTTCAGCCTTACCGCAATCGCATTGAACCGCTGGTGCAGCGACTGCGAGCAGCACTCGCAAACAACGACGATCGCGGAGTTGATATCGCAGAAGCCGACCTCAGAGATGCCCTTTACGATCTAAATCGTGAAGTTTATCAGCAAAACAGAGAGGAAGAAGGCGAAGGCGGCATCCTCAAATCAATCAAAGACTTTTTCCTCGAAGACGACGACGATTACTACTACGACAATCGCCGCGATTACCGAGATGACTATTGGAGCGGTGGACGCAGTGGTTATGCGCTGAATCCCGCTCGTGAGCCTGATTTGTATCGCCCAGATTATCCGCGCCGGGATTCCTACAGCGATCCGTACAGTTCAGGCGGGCGAGATGCTAACGGCTCAAGTGGTCGATCGACCCGCGATGCTGATTATGGCTCTAGTCGATCGACCCGTGATTCTGACTTCAGCACGCCGCCGCGCCGCAGTGCTGATCCGTATGGCGATGCTTACGGTTCGCGGGATTCTTACGGCACCAGCGATCGTTCATCCCGCAGTTCCGATTATTACGACTACGGTTCCCCCCAATCGGATCGTTCACCCCGACAAGACAGCGACTACGATTCGCCGCGTCGGGACAGCTATGATTCACCCCCAACTCGTAAGCGTCCCGATTACGATGCCGATTATTACAACGATCGCCAATCCCGCAGCAGCGATCAGCCTCGCCGCGATGATACCCCTCGCAAGCGTCCCAGTCGCCCCAACTATCAGCAAGACAACTGGGATGATGAAGACGACTGGCTGTAACGAGAAGTCAGGGACAAAGAGGAATGCGCCGAGATTTCAAAACAGTGCTACACTCTAGTCCCTAAGCTTCTTTTCAACCCTCCTAGCTCTGTTTTCCTATGCAAAGTTTCCGCAATTATTACGAGATTTTGGGCGTTGCTAATGATGCATCGGCTGATGAAATTAAGCGATCGTATCGACGCTTAGCGCGACAATATCATCCAGATCTCAATCCAGGAAACATAGCAGCAGAAGACAAGTTCAAAGCTTTGGGAGAAGCTTATGGCGTATTGTCTGACCCAACGAAGCGGGCGCAGTATGATCAATACGGCGGTTTTTGGAAACAGCGCGGCTTTCAAACCGGGCGTGGGGGACGAGACGACAAATCGACCTATGGCAAATTTAAGACGTTCAATGAGTTCTTCGATGAGGTTCTCAGCCGGAAGACTCCCGCACCAGAGCCAGACTTCGATCCGGTTCCACGTCAGACCCGAACCACCCGCACCGTCCGTACTGCGACACCTCCGCCGCCTCCGAGACAAGAGCCTGATCCATTTCGTCCGGGAACCTCGAAGGAAAGTTACACCGTGAGACCTCCCAAACCGAAGCGAGATGCAGAAGCAAGGTTAACAGTTCCGCTTGAAAAGGCTTACTCTGGGGGACGGGAGCGCATTCGACTCGAAGATGGTCGATCGCTCGAAGTGGATATGCCGCCTGCGATGATGACTGGGCAAAAAGTCCGGCTGCGGGAGCAAGGCGTGAACGGTGGCGATCTGTATCTCAAAATTGAAGTCTCATCGCATCCGTTTTTCCGACTAGAAGGATTAGACATTAGCTGTAAACTGCCGATTACGCCGAGTGAAGCGGTCTTAGGCGCACCCGTTGAAGTGCCGACACTCGATGGATTGGTGAAGATGGTGATTCCAGCCGGAGTGCGATCGGGACAGCGCTTGCGACTGGCAAACAAAGGCTACCCCGACGTGAACGGCGATCGGGGCGACCAAATTGTAGAAATTCAGATCGCCGTCCCAAAAGAACTCAGCGAACAAGAACGCGAACTTTATGAGAAGCTGCGGCAAGCTGAGACTTTTAATCCTCGGAAGGACTTACCCGTCTAATCTTCCGGGAGAATCCATTGCGTCGGGGTTGACATGCGCTCTAGCGATTTTTTCCGTACCGCTTGATCTGCCATTTCCAGCAGCTTATCGAGCGGCGTATCACTGATAAATTGGCTGGCTTTCTCGGTGTACTCACGGTTTGGGCAGTCATCCCCCAGAACACAGCCGTTTTGACACATTTCAGCGCAGTTAATTTCCGTCATGGTCTCTCCAGAGTCGTTAATCAGGTGTTCTCAAGCAGTAGCGACAGTCTACCCACTTGTTATTTTAGCGGGCATCGACGATCGTACCTATCTCCCTCGTGGTATGCGAGAATCAACCTACGGTTAGCTTCCAAGTTTGAAGGCTTCGAGAAATAAGCTGTAAATCAATCCGAGCTTGAGCGCATTCGCAACTTCAATCAGAAGCGATCGACGCAAGCGAGCATTTCCGCTGTAAGTAAACCGACTCACCGCTTCTGTTAATAACAGCAGAAAAAATGCTTCCACGATATCGAGTTCCGCTTTCTGACCTGCACTGGTTGAAATGGCACTACCAAGGAAAAAACCGAGCAGCAATCCGATAATCAGCAAGGACGTGCGCCGCCAAGGATTGCGAAACACCTGATTAAGTTGTGCCGCAGTGGTATTCACGATCGTACTCAGTCGAGTATTCTGCATAATTCAATTGCGCCTGATCACAAGACTATCCAAACTGTATGCGAACTCTTGCCGAAATTAATCAAAAAATTCAGCGTGGAACCGCGATCGTTCGCACTGCTGAGGAAGTGAAAGCTCAAGTGGCGGAAATGGGCATAACGGAAACGGCAAAAGTCGTTGATGTGATTACGACTGGAACTTTCGAGCCGATGGAAGCTTCAGGCGCAATTCTGAACTTAGGACAGACCGATCCGCCAATCAAAATTCGCCAGTGCTGGATTGATGGCGTGCCTGCTTATGCAGGGTTTGGAGCGGTGGATTTGTATTTAGGCGCGTCTCAATTAGTTGAATACCCCAGTGGAGGAGAGCCGCTCGATAGTGACGATCGCGAGTCTCCAGATGTACGGCAACGACAGCGCGGCGGCGGCCATGTGATCGAGGATTTGATTGCCGGAAAGTCGGTGAACCTACGTGCGATCGGGCAGGTGACGGACTGTTATCCGCGCTCGTCCTTCGAAACGACGATTACCCGCGATACGATTAATCAATTCTATTTGTTCAATCCTCGCAATCTGTACCAAAACTTTATCGTTGGAGTAAACGGCGGCGATCGTCCCTTGTACACCTATCTAGGCGCACTTCAACCGCGTTTAGGGAATGCCGTCTTTTCAAATCCGGGCGCAATTTCGCCATTGCTCAACGATCCAGATCTGCAATTAATCGGCATCGGATCACGAATCTTTCTCGGTGGTGGAGTGGGTTATATTGCTTGGGAAGGAACGCAACATTTTCCGCTGCAAAAGCGCTTACCAAACCGCACCCCGATCGGGCCTGCTTCTACACTGGCGCTGATTGGTGATGCGAAACAAATGGACGCGAAATGGGTACGGGGTTGCTATTTTCGCGGCTATGGTGCTTCGTTAATGTTGGGTGTTGGCATTCCATTGCCTGTGCTGAGTGAAGAAGTAATCACTCATTGTGCCGTTCGCGATAAAGATTTGGTGGCTCCGATCGTTGATTTTTCTATTCCTCGCCGCGTGCGTCCAACCTTTGGGCTTGTAAGTTACGCTCAGTTGAAATCGGGTCGATTAACGATCGACGGTAAATCTGTCCGGGTTGCTCCACTTGCCAGCGTTTATTTATCGCGACAGGTCGCCCTTGAGTTGAAGCATTGGATCAAGTCAGGAACGTTTACTTTGACCGAGGCAGTGGCACCGATTCCGAGCGATCGAACATTTATTCCGCAAGATATGCGCGGCAGTTGAATACCTTTGGAGAGTAGAAGAAAACTATAGTGATCCTGTTTGAGTTGTAAACGCTAAAAGGAGTAGGGAGTAGGGGGCTGAAAAGGGAACGACACCCCACTCCTCACTTCACAACTAATTCAGGTCACCATATAAGCAATTTCGCTTAGATCTAATCTGATCTAACGGTAATTTGACGGGGCTTTCACGTCCTACTTGATTCGTTTCAAATTACTAATGTAAAGTCAAATTAAGAATACCTCGGAAAGAGATTAGAAGTTGTGTTTATCGTTAATAAGGCTTCTGGTGAGCAGATCGATCGTCATCAAATCAATCAGATCAAAATTGAATTGGAGAAAAAATTTAGCAATCAAGCTTTTGATCCAGCAGGTTTGGGACTGATTTGGGCGGGTGAATCAGAATTCGTCTTACTTAGTGCAAATCTTTGCCTACAAGCATTACACATTAACCTGATTTATGCTGTGATCGAGCTTTATCGGGAACAGCAGCTTGACCTTGTAGAGCTGGATTCTCCAAAGTTTCGGCTTAAATGCTGAAACCACGAAGAAAAGTACAGCGCTTCGGGTTGAGCCGTGCGGAAACTCAGCAAATTGAACTCTGCGGCGGATTTAATTTGCTGAGCCGATCGCGCTCCCGATGCAAACCTCATTGAGACGCTCATGTACGCCAACATTCGAGGCACACAAATCTATTTCGATATTGAAGGTGCAGGACTTGTTCCTCAAGGCAATCAAATGCGCGAAAAACCAGTCGCCTTTTTGATTCATGGAGGGCCTGGAGCCGATCACACTTCCTACAAACCGACCTTTTCTGCATTAAACAACAAGATGCAGCTTGTCTACTTCGACCATCGTGGACAAGGACGATCGGCAAGAGGCGACAAATCCACTTACACACTCGATCAAAACGTCGAGGATATGGAAGCGCTGCGACAATATTTAGGGCTAGAGAAAATCATTGCGATTGGTGGCTCCTACGGAGGTATGGTGGCGCTCACTTACGCAACTCGCTACCCCCAAAACCTCTCACACTTGATCGTGATTGCCACAGTCCCCGATTCTCGCTTTCTCAAACGTGCCCAGGAAATCTTGCAAGAACGCGGCACACCCGAACAAATCGCGATCGCACAATATCTCTGGAATGGTAACTTTGAAACCGAAGAGCAACTCAGCGACTATTTCCGCATCATGCACCCGCTTTACTCATTTACGGCTGATTCAACTCAAGCGGTTCAGCGTCGATCAATTCTCTCGATCGAGGCAATTAACGAAGCCTTTGGCGGATTTTTGCGATCGTACAATGTCCTCGATCAGCTCCACAAAATTACGGCTCCAACGCTCGTAATCGCAGGTCGCCACGATTGGATTTGTCCGCCTGAATTCTCTGAAGAAATTGCCCAAGCGATCCCTAATTCAGATCTCCGCATCTTCGAGAACAGCGGACATTTGATTCAAGTGGATGAACCTGAAGCGCTACTTGATGTGATCGCAGGCTTCATCGTTTACAAAAAATAAGGGCGATCCGAAGACCGCCCGTTCAACCTATGCTTCACTAATCGCGCTATCTGCCGCAGGAGGACTGCTTTCAGCCCGACGCTTCACGGGCTTGGGCAACGGTTCCGATCGACGCGGTGCTTCTGGCGCAGAAGCGACACTTGTGGGTCGGCGATCACCTCCACCCGGACGCGGACTAAACGGTCGTCTTCCGCCCGGACGAAATCCTGGACGACCGCCTAAGCGCTCCCTAGCGCTTTCCTCCTTCGATTTTTTGCGAGGCGGAATCATTCCGATCGATTTAGCGCTCTTGATGACGAGATCGGCTCCTTCACGCTGGACGTTGAGTTCCCAGAAATAACCGACCACTTTTCCGCTCAACTCACCATTGAGCTTTAGCTTAAAAGACTTCGCTCGATCGTCTTTCTTGCGCGGCGACTGCTGAATCTTTACCACAACAGACTTCTCTTCAGGTGTATGAAAGATAACTTCTCCCCGAATCGAGAAATAATTATCTTCAACTTCCGAAGAGGGTAGATATGCAGGCGATTCTGCTTCTTCCTCGTCAGGCTTACTGAGATTTTCAGGCTCCCAAACTCCGACAATCTGAACGTGCAAATCTTCCTGCTTTTCGCGAGTGCGCGGATACACAACCCAGAGATGCTCTTGTTCGAGGTCTAAATGATTTTTCACCAGGCTCATGACGCG
Organism: Leptolyngbya sp. AS-A5; assembly: GCF_039962495.1. NCBI lineage: Bacteria > Bacillati > Cyanobacteriota > Cyanophyceae > Leptolyngbyales > Leptolyngbyaceae > Leptolyngbya > Leptolyngbya sp. AS-A5. The sequence continues at coordinate 51,278 of NZ_JAMPLL010000015.1, forward strand.
ACCGAGCAATACCGCTTCGATCGTCGTGCCATCGGCAGTGATCATCTCGCCGCGGGTGAATTGCTCGTCCGAGGCTTTATACCGACCGCGCAGTAACCCAATGGCACGGTACTGCATCGGTTCGCTTGGGGCAGGAATCGGTTGCTGTCTCAAACTCGCCGGATCAAACGCTGGTTCTGACGGAGACTCAACTGCTGGAGGCGGAGCCGGAGCAGGCGACTGTGGACGAGCCACAGGGCGCACCAACGGGCGCTGAACAGTCGTGTGTTTTGAATCAGAGGCTTCTGAGGGTTGGGGCATGGTAGAGCCTTCAGCCGCATTCTGAGCGGCATAGGGTTTAGGAGGCTGGGGTGGGCGGTTTGGCAAGGGACTCATAGGCTGTCATCGTCACAGGCTGAGGGCAAAAGCATTTCAGGCGCTTATTGTACTGAATGCAGGCTGATTTAACGGAATCCGAACGCTTTGCAACGGGTTTACAAAAAACTCACCCAGCTTTGCATCTTTTTCGGAATCTCCCTAGTTCTGGTAAAACTGCCATAATAAAAAATAAGACAGTTTATAGAACTTCTTAGCATTTCCGGCACAGTGTCAGCAATAGCACTATGCCTATGATACTGATTTCTAATGCTGCGCTCTTCGATTTCTCGAATAGATAATTTTAAGTTTTCCCCTGGCTAGTTTGAGATCAACACGAAAGAATCAGCATTCCGCCAGTTTGAAAATCTCAACATTGAAATCTATCGCATAGAAGAGTGCAGAGAACCAATCCTGCTTTAGAAAGCGCTCGTCCTTAAAAAAGCGCGTTAAAATTTGTAAAGAAGGGTCTTATCCTTTACAGAATCAACCTTCAGGAATCTTTCGCACTCAAGTTGCATCTTTAAAATGTAGATAAGTTCGTGCTCTTATTATCGCTTCGCTCTCAGTTTGGCGAGTTTGATTCATGCAAGTTCCCCTTTTTGGCAAAGTTAGTAAAAAACCGACCCGTTGGCTATTGGCGCTACTTGCAGCAGGCGCGATCGCGCTTCCAGGGGGTGCTTTTCTAGTTTCACGGCAGTTTGCCCCGCGTCAGGAAGCCGCCACAATTTCTGCTGAATCGAAGACGGTGACGGCACGCATCTCAGCCAGTGGAGAAGTAATTCCAATTCGGACGGTCAATCTCAGCCCCAAAACGACCGGAAAAATTGCCCAACTGCTTGTGGATCAAGGCGATCAGGTGGCGCAAGGGCAGGTGGTTGCTCGAATGGACGACAAAGATATTGAAGCTGAGCGCGCTCAGGCTCAGGCGCGAGTCGCAGAAGCGCAAGCGAGGTTAGATCAGCTCAGAGCTGGAACCCGTGTCGAGGAGGTGCGGCAGGCAGAATCAGAAGTGGCGCGGGCAAGAGGTGAGGTTGATCGCGTTCAAGGTCTTGTGTCAGATGCAACGCAAGCGGCAGAGTTTGCCCGGACGCAAACCCGAAGACAGCGTGAATTGGCAAACCAAGGGGCAATCTCGACAAATTCGCTCGATGAATTTATTCGCCGTGAGCAGAATGCAAACCAAACTTTGAGCCAAGCTAGGGCGCAATTGAGCCAGTCACAGGCGCAACTCAATCAGGCGAATCAGCAATTAGCGCAGCGGCAGAACGGTGCAAGACCAGAAGAAATTCGGCAATCTGAGGCGCAGTTAGCAGCGGCGATCGCGCAGCTTCAACAAGTACAAAATCGGCTCGAAGACACGTACATTCGCGCTCCGTTTTCAGGAGTGATTACGCAGCGGTACGCGACCGTGGGCGCATTTGTGACCCCGACGACACAGGCAACCGCAGGAGCGGATGGTTCTGCCTCGACTTCGATCTTTGCGCTGGCAAATGGGTTAGAAGTGCGGGCGAAAGTGCCGGAAGTCGATATCGGGCAAATCCGGCGCGGTCAGGAAGTCGATATTCGAGTCGATGCCTATCCGGAGGAATCCTTTAAGGGACGGGTGCGATTGATTGCCCCGGAAGCCGTAACCGAGCGAGATGTGACTTCATTCTCGGTGCGGATCGACATTCTCACGGGGCGCGATAAGCTGCGATCGAAAATGAATGCCAACGTCAACTTTTTGGGCGATTCGATTCCAAATACGCTGGTTGTTCCCACGGCGGCACTTTCGACACAGAGGGGACAAACGGGCGTTTGGGTTCCGGGTGAGAACAATAAACCGCGATTCCAGCGCGTGACGACTGGATTGAGTTTTGACAACGAGACTCAGATTTTAGATGGAATTAAAGCGGGCGATCGCATTTTCGTACAGCCGCCAGAAGGTCAGAAAATCGACAACGCAAATAGCTAAGGCAACGAGCAATGGATTTTGTTGAAAGTTTAAAGATGGCGGCAAAGACGCTTACCGCCAACAAGCTTCGCAGTAGTTTGACGATGCTGGGCATGATTATCGGCAATGCGTCTGTGATTGCGATGATCGGGATTGGGCAGGGGGCTCAACGGTTAGCTTCAGAGCAGTTTGAATCGTTGGGACCCAACGTTTTGTTTGTGACTCCGGGAAGCGGACAGGCGCGGCAGAGAACCACGAACTTACCGCAAACCCTAGTTTGGGATGATGCCAAGGCGATCGCTGAACAAGTTCCGACGGCTTCAGGCGTTGCCCCTCAGAAAAGCGCTCAGTTTCCGGTGGTTTATGGAAATCGGAATTCATCATCGCTGATTGTGGGAGCCACTCCCGAATTTTTGACGGTTCGGAGCTTTGATGTGGCAAAGGGTCGTTTTATTTCAGAGATTGACCTGAAGCGGAATCAGCGCGTAGTGACGTTAGGTGCAGATTTAGCGAATCGGTTTTTTGGGGATAAGAATCCGATCGGCGAAGAAATCCGCATCCGTAATGTCAGCTTCAAAATTGTGGGTGTCCTGCAAGCAAAAGGCTCGTTTCTGGGCAGTAACCAGGATGATGCCGCTTATGTGCCGCTCACAACGATGTCCAGTACACTCACCGGACGGACTTCTCCGTATGGGTTGAATCTAACATTCATCTCGGTTTCTGCTAGAGATGAAGCGAGTATTCCAGGCGCAGAATTTCAGATCAAAAACTTACTGAGACGGCGACACAAAATCGTCAACGAAGATGATTTCACGGTGCAAACTCAGAAAGACATTTTGCAGATTGTGGGCACGATTACCAGTGGCTTAACTGTGATGTTAGCCGCGATCGCAGGAGTCTCTCTACTCGTCGGCGGTATCGGCATTATGAATATTATGTTGGTTTCTGTGACCGAACGCACCTCAGAGATTGGACTGCGAAAAGCGATCGGGGCTTCTGGAAACGACATTTTGATGCAATTTATGATCGAGGCAGTCATTCTGTCCGCGGCGGGTGGTTTGATTGGAACGGTGATTGGAATCGGAGGAGTTGTAATCGTCGCTGCCGTTACTCCGCTGCAGGCGATCGTCTCGCCTGCAGCAATTATTCTGGCAGTTGGGGTATCGGGTTCGATCGGTCTCGGATTCGGTGTGATTCCCGCTCGTCAAGCTGCCAAACTCGACCCAATCGTTGCGCTCCGGAGTGCTTAATATGCCGAAGTCTGTCATCATTCGTTTAGAAGAAATCACTAAGGTTTACGGGATTGGCGAAGCGACCGTTCATGCCTTAGCAGGGGTTGATTTAACGATCGAACAAGGGGAATATTGCGCGATTATGGGCGCTTCTGGATCGGGAAAGTCTACGATGATGAACATTATCGGCTGCCTCGATCGCCCGACTGCTGGACGCTACTATCTCGACAGCGAGGATGTTGCTCAACTCGACGATCTCGCCCTCGCTCACATTCGCAATCGCAAAATTGGCTTTGTGTTTCAGCAGTTTCATCTGTTGCCGCAGTTGTCGGCACTCGAAAACGTGATGTTGCCGATGGTCTACGCAAACGTACCCGCAGCAGAACGGCGCGATCGAGCGACAGAGGCGCTGATTCGAGTGGGATTGGAAAAGCGATTGCAGAATAAGCCGACGCAGTTATCTGGAGGTCAGCAGCAACGGGTGGCAATCGCACGAGCGATCGTCAATCGCCCCGTTTTGCTATTAGCTGATGAACCAACTGGAGCGCTTGACTCTACAACAACTCAAGAGATTTTGAGCATTTTCACCGAATTGAACGCCAGTGGAATGACCGTGGTGATGGTGACACATGAACCGGATGTCGCTCGCTGTACCCGTCGCGTGATTTGGTTCAAAGATGGTCAGGTTCTCACACCGTATCTTGCACCAGAAGAGGTTGGAGTTGCACCTGTTGGTTAATCAAATGGGTTAATCAAACCGGGGCGACCACAACTCCTCGACGGCAACTTGCCACCCCGGAAAGAGATCCGGAATCGTGAGAATATCACCGTCTTGAAGCATGATCGTCTTTTGCCCTGGACGGTGAACCTCCACAGTTCGAGTTTCAGGATTGAGCAAAATTCCAACTTGCGTTCCTAGCTCCAGAAATTGCTGGATCTTCTCTCTCAATTTGGTAAGCCTATCCGTTGGAGATTTCACTTCTACCATCAAATCAGGAGCTAATTCTGCAAAACCCCGAGGACTCTGACGCAAGCGTTCAGCTCGGACAAACGAAACATCGGGAGCGCGAGTGTCAGAGTTTGGCAAGACAAATCCGGCTGAAGATCCGGTAATTCGTCCGAGTCGTCTTTCATCAACCCAGCTAAACAACTTGCCGCCCATCCGAAATGCGACTTCATCGGACTCGTAGCCAGACGGACTCATAACGATGATTTCTCCATTTACTAGCTCCATCCGATAGTCGGGATGTTGCTCCTGAAATTGCTCTAAATCTTTAACAGTTAACATTGTTCACACTCTCCCAAGTCGATCGACCGGATAAAATCGCAACCAAGCCCGACCTAAAATGAACTCCTGCGGCAGAAATCCCCAGACGTGAGAATCGTTGCTGTTATTGCGATTGTCGCCCATCACAAAGTAACAGCCTTCAGGAACTTGGACAGGTGGCATTTGATAAGACGGCGCTTCAGCAATATACGGTTCTAGAAGCGGCTGATTGTCTACAAAGACCTTACCGGACTTAATCTCGATCGTTTGTCCTGGCTTGCCAATGATCCGCTTGATGAAGGCTTGATCTTTAGAATATCCAAGTTCTTGTAACTGGGTGGGTGGATCAAAAACGATGATGTCTTGAAACTCCGGCGGATGCAGGCGGTAGGAAATTTTCTCAACCACCAGACGATCGCCAATTTGCAGCGTTGGCATCATCGAATCTGACGGAATAAATCGCGGTTCTGCAATATACGATCGCACTAAAAACGCCAGAATCAACGCAATAAATAGGATTTGAAAGTTCTCCCACCAAGTTTTCCATTTTGGAGCAGAACTTGAAGGAACAACAGCCGGATCAACTTTAGATTCAGGAGTCATAGCGCATTTAACGTACTATGCGATATTCTACCGAGGATTGTGAACTCTCGATGTTTAGCCCTTTGGCTTCAAATTATTTACGGATTTTGTTGCTGCTTCTTGTAGCAAAATGAGCATACACCGTTTGTAATCACGCGCATTTGCTGACTAGAAAAGGAGTGTCAAGAGTATGCCAGTCACGTCACTACAGGATCTTAGAGAGAATTTAGATGGACTTGGATATTATCTTGGGCCAAGAGGACTGGATGGATTAGGAAACAGCGTTAGCGCTTGCGATCGCGAGGTTCTAGGCGCGATCGACTGCAACGCGACTTCCCTGCGGCAACTTGCCAACATCGAAGACTACACCCGTGCAGCCATTTTGCAATATCAACTCGATAGCAACATGGCTGCAACCGGAAACGACGGGCCGCAGCTCAGAAGCGCGATCGAAAAAACGGTCAGAATTCTGCAAGACAACCTGAAAAAAGTATTGGGGATTTCGATCGAACTCAGCGGAAATTACCGCCGCACGACTTACAGTGCAGTTAAAACCTATCAGCGTACCCGCGGCTTACCCGTCACGGGCATCGCGACTCTAACGGTTCGTAGACGATTAAATGATGAAGCACGAGGCGCGGCTCCAACCCCTTCTCCAACGCCCTCTCCTTCATCAGAATTGGAGACTCTACGAAAGCTTAGAAGCGACCTCATTACCCTAAAAAATAGTCTTCAAGCTCGACAAATTACCGACGAAGAATTCATTCGAGAAGTCTTCAGCCGAGTGCCTTAACCCTAGCGATCGCTCACGCAGAAAATGAGCAATCTGAGTTAGCGATTCATTGTTGCGGTGAGGCGATTGATGGCGTTGGTCTAAAGTCGGAGCCAAAATTGCTCTGGAAGAACTCGACGATCGAGTTGTTGATTCAAATAATTTGCTGTCGCTAGTCCAGCCTCGAATGCACTCTCAACGCGATTTCCTCCGCACCAATCGCCTGTACAGACTAAAGGATTTGAGGTATTTGCTGTAAGGTATCGATCAGCAACCGGAGCAACTGGAAAGGCATAGCGCCAGCGATGCACCTGTAACACTTCAGGACGGGTAAACCAGTCTTCCGCCACTTCTGCTGCTCGATGCAACAGCCGTTCTCCAACTTGCTCAAGGTCGCTCTCTTCGAGATGTTGTGCAGCAAAACGAGCATTACTTTGAACGACGATCGCAGGCTGTACCGGATTGAACTGCTTTGTACTGTTGATCCCAATCCAGCCTAAATCCGGATCAGACGGACAGACGATCGCTTTGTAGCCTAGTTTTTCAACCTCTGCTTGCCGCTCTAACGGATAAACGGCGATCGCGCTGATGCAAGGGAAATATTCAACTGCTTTAAGCCGCTCGACAAAGGCTTGATCCAGCGACCCGCAAATGATTGCTGCTTGTGGAGCCGGGATTGCAATCACGATCGCAGATGCCGAAATTATTTCCCCGGATTCACACCACAATCGCCACCCGTCTCGCGCTTCAATCCGTTCGACTCGATGATTTAATCGCAGCGTTAACCCAAGCGAGAGAAATTTCGCGATCGCTGCGATCCCATTTGCTGCGGCATAACAAGGAGCTTGACGTTCAGCTGGTTGAATTTGTCCTTGTGAGTTAAGCTCATGGATCGTGTCTGTCCAAACGCGAGTCACTTTGCGATCGACAAGCCAATTCAGCAACGCTTGAAACTGAGCCGATCTTGGTTTGAGATAACACACCCCATGATCTGCGTGAGTTCCATGCAGGCGACGGGTTGCCATTCGCCCGCCTGAACCTCGTGATTTATCGACGACCACAACCTTATAGCCTGCTTGATGAAGAGATTGGGCACAGGACAAGCCAGCCATCCCTGCCCCAACGATCGCGATGTCAAACTGAGAATCGAGCATGGTAAACCGTTGTGAAACAGGATGATTCGATGTGCCGTCTCACTTATGTAGAATAAGACTGACGCTGCATCGGGAGGAAGACCACCAGTGGATGAATTTAGAGCCGCTTTGGAATTGGCAACGGATGATGAACTGCGCGAACTAACCGAGATTTTATTTCGTCCAAAGTTCAATCCGCTGGATTACGTTAACGCACCTGACCCGATCGAACTACAAAGCCGTGACCGAGAAGACTGGCTAAATGCGATCGACGATCGATTTCGCTTTCTAGCTGCTGATGGTATCACCGTCCTGCGCCGCCAAACTGGACAAGTGACCTATCGCCAAGTGCTCATTCAGGTTTGCTGCTATCTAAAACTGCCCTATGAGGCGAAGATGTCTACCACAGACCTCGAAGCTGAAGTCTTTCTGAGTTTACTAAATCGTGCCTGGAAGCAACTTCCATCGCGTGAACAAACGGCTTTAACTCATCGGATTGAAAAGTCCCTGGCGGATACCAGTTTTGTTGAAGAACTGCCGATATCTTTGCAGAAAAATCCGTTATCACTGGTGATGAAAGGCGGTAGTGCATTGGCAGTCAATACGGTAGTACAATCCCTTCTACTCGAACATATTGCCCGTCAGTTTGCTCTTCATTTCGCCCGCTACCAGGTCGCACAGCAAGCGATCGCCCAAGGCAGTATTGCTGCTGCCACGCAGATTCAAACGCAAGTTTCGATGCAGCTTGCACGGCGCGGAATGACGGTGGCGACAGCGCGGTATGGCGCAACTCGCGCAGCCTTTGCCTTTGTCGGATCGGCTTTGTGGGCTTGGTTCTTGGCGGATTTGGGCTGGAGGGCGATCTCCACGAACTACGGGCGAGTGATCCCAACGATCTTTGCATTGGCTCAGATCCGGTTGACGCGCTCTGAGCATTTTGAACCTGCTTGATTGAGGTTGGAATTGAAAACGCTGCGTCTTCAATCTCATCCTGATCCAGCTTTGCAGAAACATTGGACTGTCGTTCAAGTTGGATTATTGCTGCTGCCATTTAGCGTGTTCCTGGGTGGGATTCCGGTTCTATTGGCGGCACTGGACATTTGGCGACGGCGATTTTCGTGCATGAGCCGTGAACCCGTAAATCGCGGCTTGGCGGTGCTGAGCGTGCTGATGATTGGGGCGGCGACGTTTGCTGTCGATCGTCCCACCGCCTTTTTGGGGTTGTTCAACTTCCTGCCTTTCTTTGTTGTGTTTGCCGGACTCAGTGAACTGATCGCATCGCCTCAGCAGCTCAGGCAAATCGCCTGGATTTGGCTGCTGACTTCCATTCCGGTGACACTGATTGGATTGATGCAACTGTTTTTTCAGGTCGGGGGAGCGCCCTCGTTGCTTTGGGGATTGATTGAATGGACGATCGCACCTGGGGGTGAGCCTTTGGGTCGGATGTCCTCGGTGTTCACTTATGCAAATGTATTGGCGAGCTATTATGCGATCGTATTTATTCTCGGCTTGGGATTGTGGTTAGAAGAACGCAAGCCAATTTTAGGTGTGATTCTTTGCCTCAATATGGTCGGGCTAATTTTGACCCATTCGCGGAATGCTTGGGCGATTGCGGTTCTAGCATGCTTGGCGTTTGCGCTCTATCAGGGCTGGAAAACGATCGTCGCGCTGGTCGGAGCCGTAACAGGCTTGATGTTAGGAGCCGCGTTTGCTCCAGAGCCGATCGTATTGCCGTTAAGAACGATCGTGCCGCGATTTTTCTGGGCACGGTTAAACGATCAAATGTACAGCGATCGACCTGTGAACCAACTGCGATCGACCCAGTGGAAATTTGCCTGGTCGATGACAGAACAACGCCCCTTGACAGGTTGGGGACTCCGCAGTTTCTCGAAACTCTATACTGAGCAAATGCACCTTTGGCTTGGACACCCGCACAATCTTTTCTTGATGATGGCTGCTGAAACCGGATTACCCGCAGCTTTGTTGCTATACAGCTTGGTGGGCTGGATTCTGGCTCAAGGGGTTCTCCAGTGGCGCAAGCTACACAAACTCGACCAGCGAATTTATTTCACCTTTTGGATTGCCTTTCTTGCCTGTACACTCTTCAGCTTTCTAGATGTGCCGCTATTCGATGCCCGGATTAATTTGATGGGCTGGGTGCTACTAGCTGGAATTTGGAGAAGGAAGGCAGTAAGCTAATCCTGATTCTGCGATCTCAGTTCTGCCATTCGCGTTTCTAGCTGCTTTTTCTCGCTTTTGAGTTCTTCTTCTAAGACCTGGATTTGTTCGCGCCGTGCCTCAAGCTCGATTTGCCGTCGCGCTAGTTCTTGGCTCTCAAGCGTTAACGATTGTCGCCATTGTTCTGCCCGCTCGATCTCCTGCTGCAAATGGCTGGGAGTGACTCCGTAGGTGAGATATCGCTGCACCAACTCCAGCACCCAGTCTTTTGCTTCTCGAATGTCTAAAATTTGATTGCTGTTCGAGATATCGACTAAAACTAATAAGCCATCGCTAAAGCCGCTGGCTTCGATGGAAAGTACCGTCTCTTCTTCAGGAAGCTTTGTCCAAATATGCTCTGACTTTTGAGCAGCCAGTAAGCGCAATCCTGCTTTGCCTAGATAGCCCTTTTTTTGAATTTGCGCCAAGTGCAGCATTAATTTTCTCTCGATGTCGTCTCGGTGGGAACGATGCTCAGGGGTATTTACAGGGCGGTCTTACCTGCTAGTGTGCTAACACATTCAACGCTAGATTACCCGTTCCATCGTCCGTAGATGCACTAACCTGATGGGCACTTTCATGGAGCAGTCTTGACAACTGCGATCGGAGTTTGTACCTATCAAAATAGTATAACCTCCCTGTTTTCTATCGGAATTATTGATGGGTCTACCTCACAGAATCACAAAAAAAGAGATGCTGAAATGGCGCATCTCTGACGCAAACGTTAAGAATCGATAAATTTAAAGGCGATCGAGCTTAGTTTTGAGAATTTCCGCCTGTTTTTCTGCTTCGGCTAGGGCTTCACGAGTCGATTGCACCACATCTGGCGGCGCTTTATCGACAAATTTCGGATTGCTCAACCGACCCCTCAGCGCTTGAATTTCTGCCTCTACTTTCTTCAAATCTCGTTCGGTCTTAGCTTTGAGTGCTTCAAAATCGACCAGTCCAGCTAGCGGAATCGAGATTTTGACGGTTCCGGTTACACCGACGATCGTTTTGGCATCGTCTACAGGTTCAGGTTGTGGTGCGGGCGCGACCTGAGGTGCGGGCGCAATCTGAGGCGCTGGCGGTTTCGGTTCTCCAATCACTTCAGCCTTAAATTGATTCACCTGTTTGAAGAAGGTCTGGCGATCGTCTCTTTGCCAGAGTCGCGTTTTTGCAAACCAAACGGTGTAGCCGATCCCAACGATTTCGAGAAGCGGGGCAAACAGTGGGACATCGTGAATGGCATCCAGCGTTGTCTCCGCAAGCTTGAGGGCAAACGCGATCGCGCCAATCAGCAGAAGTGACAGCAAAATCCTTTGATGTTTACCGAAGAAGTTGCCAAGCGTGTCCAATGCGGTTGCGAGAATGGGCTGATTGGGATTGATCAATCGTTTCTGAGCGTCAGCATTTCCCGCTCCTGAGATCGTCAGCGTTTCAACCCTTGCCAAGTCCTTGATATAAGACTGTCCTGTGATTAGCGTTTGCTTTTCTTGCTCGTCTTCGGTCGAGAGCGCAGCGGTGATTCTTGCTCCGGGTTTGATCTCGGCTCCCGATCGCAAATTCCGAATCGTGCGAATTGTGTTGATGATTAGCTCAAACTGCCGCTCAAGACTCGGATTGATGAATGCTGCATCCGGGACTGGATAGCTTTGGAGCGCAAGAGACTTATGATCGCTCTCTGGAATCTGTGTTAGGGTGTGCCAAATTTCCTCGGTGATGTGTGGCATGAAGGGATGCAGCAGTTTGAGCGTTCCTTCTAGCACATGAGCAAGGGTTTGCTGGGCTGCAAGGCGCGTGGGTGAATTTTGGTCTTGCAGTCGCGATTTGACTAACTCGATATATTGATCGCAGAAGTCACCCCAGATGAATTCATAGAGGCTTTTCGCCGCTTCACCGAACCCATAATTGTCGATATAGTTACGGACTTGGCGCGTGACTTGATTGAATCGTGAGAGAATCCAGCGATCGCTCAGTTCTAAATTCTGCGGCTGACCCAATTGAGCAGGTGTTTTATCGTCGAGATTCAGCATCACAAAGCGCGACGCATTCCACAGTTTGTTAGTGAAATTGCGCGACGCTTCGACGGTTTCGGATTCGTCGGTTTTGCGATCGTAAGCAATCCGAATATCCTGACCCGCGCCTGTGACTTCCCGAATTAAGGTGTATCTCAGGGCATCGGTTCCGTATTTATCAATCAGGATGAGGGGATCGATGCCGTTGTTTGCCGATTTCGACATCTTTTTATTGTTCTCATCCCGCACCAAACCGTGAATGTAGACATCCTTAAACGGCATTTGTCCGGTAAAATGTCCCGCCATCATTGTCATCCGAGCGACCCAGAAAAAGATGATGTCAAATCCAGTGACGAGTGTTGAGGTTGGATAGTAGCGCTTGTAGTCTTCTGCTTCGGTGTTCGACCAACCTAGTGTTGAAAAAGGCCACAACCCCGAAGAGAACCAGGTATCGAGGACATCTGGATCTTGCTTGATTTGGACATTCTCGCCGAACTGCGCGATCGCTTTCGTCTGCGCTTCTTCTTGCGATCGCGCCACGATGTACGGCGTGTAGTCGGTAATCTCGCCGTTTGTCTCACTGATCGCATACCAAGCAGGAATTTGATGTCCCCACCACAACTGCCGCGAGATACACCAATCTTTCAGACTGACCAACCAATCACGATAAACCTTTGTCCACCGCTCCGGTACAAATCGCGGCGAATCTTCTTCATCTAAGGATTCCAGCGCAAAATCAGCCAATGGCTTAATCTTGACAAACCACTGAGTCGAAAGTAGCGGTTCGACAGGAACTTTACCGCGATCGCTGTAGGGCACGGTATGTTTATACGGCTCAATCTTGACCAGAAAGCCTTCTTCTTCGAGTCGCTTCACTACGTTTTTCCGCGCTACAAAGCGATCTTGTCCCTCGAATTCTTTAGCATTCTCGTTCATCGTGCCGTCTTTGTTCATCACATTGATCGACGGCAATTGATGACGCTGACCCATCTCGAAATCGTTCGGATCGTGTGCGGGTGTAACTTTAACGCAGCCTGTTCCGAAACTTGGATCAACGTGATCATCGCCAACGATCGGAATCTCGCGACCGACTAGCGGCAAAATCAAAGTCTTACCAATTAGAGCTTTGTAGCGATCGTCGTTCGGATTCACTGCCACCGCCGTATCGCCCAGCATCGTCTCTGGTCGAGTGGTTGCCACTTCAATAAAGCCGTCTTGATCTTTAATCGGATAGCGAAAATGCCACAGATTGCCGTCAACTTCTTTGCTCTCAACTTCGAGATCCGACACTGCCGATTGCGTTGCGGGACACCAGTTGACGAGATAATTGCCGCGATAAATTAAGCCTTCATCGTGCAGCTTCACAAACGCATCTAACACGGCTTCCGAAAGCCCTTCGTCCATCGTGAAGCGTTCGCGCGACCAATCGACTGACACGCCTAAGCGCCGGAGTTGATTGACGATTGTCCCTCCCGATTCCGCTTTCCATTTCCAAGCGCGTTCTAAAAACTGTTCACGCCCTAAATCATTGCGGCTTTTGCCTTCCGCTTTCAGTTGCCGCTCTAAAATCGTCTGCACTGCAATACTGGCGTGATCGGTTCCTGGTAGCCACAGCGTATTCTTACCGAGCATTCGCTGATAACGAATCAACACATCGATCAGCGAGCTTTCAAAAGCGTGACCCATGTGCAAACTGCCCGTCACATTCGGCGGCGGAATCACGACACAATACGGCTCACCGGGTTGATTTGGATCAGCTTTAAAGACCTGATTCTCCTCCCAAAACTTTTGCCATTTCGCTTCAGTGGTTGCGGCGCTGTATTGAGTTGGAAGAGTAGCAGTCATGAGAAGTTTCTAGAAGGTTGGGGACATTTAGCCTATGATAAACGGTTCTTTGCATGAGCAAGCGTTAAAAATCGAGTCTGTTCAAATGAACCGAACGATCGCGATCAAAAGACTCAATCTCCAAATCAGAACCCCTGCTCCAAGGCTTGTGCTTTAGAGCAGGGGTTCTGATTTGCGAGTTCAGCAAGCAATTAATCGATGAAACCCATCAGCGTTGTGGAGTCGTCCAGATCATTAGAAAACACGGGACGATCGCCCATGTGCCGATCTGCCGATAGCAATCCAGGTTCACTCGCCATCACAGGTCGCCCAAAGGTTTCCGACCCTTCGACTGCATGAAAATCACTGTAGAAAATCGGGCGATTTCCTGGAAGCATTTCAGCTACCTTCAAACTGCTCGACATCACCGGACGACCATTCATAATCGTGCCGTAGATTGCTAGGTGGCTCGCTTCGATCGGGCGAATTCCCGCCGATTGAATCGTACCTGCCACCTCAAAATCATCCGACATGATCGGGCGATTTCCAGCAGACAAGCTCGGGAGGCTAAGAATTTCGAGCGCACCGCCATCTTTGCCTTCTGCGGGAGTTGCCGTTGCTTCAATCAATTCTGAATTACTCATAGGGATTTCCTCCTGTTTGGGTGCTGGTGTGGATGACTCGGCGGGTTCGTCGATCGATTTGGTAGGGGGTTCTGAAACGGGAGCTTCTGAAGTGGAAGTCTCCGATGTTGCGGGTGAAGAATCCACTGGAACCGAAGTTTTTGCCGCTGTGGTGTTTCGGCTGGATGCTCTGCGAGTGGTTGATTGATTCCTACGGCTCGTCGCCATCGCGCCTTGTCCTCTCTTGTACAGAATTACCGCTTGCTCACGACCGGAAGAACCTACCCAGGTAACGCTGCAAACAAAATATTTTGATAAATCACGAATCTTAAGGAATTATTATAGGTCAAAACGCTGCGCCACTTAGTTGCTTGATCCCAAGGAGAACTTATTGGAGACATTGGCGATCGTAATTGGTTGATCTCAAAAAGAAAGGAAGCGCGATCGCGCTTCCTTTCGCCATTTCAATCAGTCCTAGACCTTTGCAGGTACTTTGGTTGCGCCAACTGTGTTCGTCAGACGCTCGTAAGTTGCCCGCATTTTCAGACCCGTTAGCACTTGGAACAGTCCCGTTCCGTTGTTGGAACCTGGATATTCCCGGTGTTGCAGCAACAGTTCGGTGACTTCGCCGTTGTACTTCGCTGAAGTCTTGCTCAAATGCTGCTCGATGTAGATCACTTCTTCGAGCTTGTCGAACTGACCATCCACTTCGAGGACTGAAACGCCGTGTTTGTAGTACACATCGGGGCCGTAGTGCATTCTGATGCCGGGATACGAACAGGTCAGCTTGCGACCGCAAGGAGTCCAATCGATCGTGGAACCTTCATCAAATAGGTAAACCGGATCATATCCTTCGATGCCATCACGCTGAATCATTTGAACGCGCAGAACTTTCCGCTCTTGATCGTCTTTGATTAATTGCGTGGGCAACACTTGAATCACCACATCCGCGAATTCTTTTTGCGGATCGATGTACGCATCAAAGTCGGGTTTGCGCGAGTTGATTTGCGCCAACACATCTTCGTAGCTGTGACCCCGCTCTGCCATATCGCGCTGGATCTTCCAGGCGATTTTGACTTCATCGCTAATGTCGAGATAGACGCTGAAATCGATTAACTCACGCACGCGCTGGTCGTAGAGCGGATGTAAGCCCTCAATCACAACAATGTGGTTCGGCTCAACTTTCTCCGGCGGATCGATCATGCCGGTTTCATGGTTGTAAATCGGCTTGTCGATCGTTTCTCCGTTTTTCAGCGCTTTGATTTGCTCGTACATCAAATCAAAGTTGTTTGCCTTCGGGTTGAGTGCCGTGATGCCCGTTTCCTTGCGCTGTTTCCGATCCAGACTGTGGTAATCATCCAGGCAGATCACAGTGACGAAATCTTCCCCAAACAGATCTGTGATTCGGCGCAGAAACGTGGACTTACCGCATCCGGAGTCTCCGGCAACGCCAATCAAAACCACGCGGTCTGGCTTACTGGTCATAAGGTTCCTCTAATAACAAAAAAGTCAACGACGGTTTATGAGATCAGCCCGGAGAGTCAAGGCTGCATCGATAGTGCTTCGTTTGATCGACAAATTGCTTTATCGATCGCTTTACCTTCACGAGCCACAGCGCAAAGTATTACTACGGGATTTGAGATTGCTCCAAGTCGCCGCAAAAAAATACCTTGCAAGCAGCCGATCAAGGCTCAAGGTATAGCGATAAGTATTTAATACTATCGGTTAAGGGGATTCTACCAAATCGCGATCCCTGGTACAAGCCTTAATAAAATATAAAACTTTGTACTAATGTACTATCTAGTGTTTTTGCTGCATCTGAATTCGGTAGGTAACGCCATAGCCTGAATCCGCAAATCCGCCTGTTCGGTGAATAAACGCAATAAACGCCACAGAGATAAAAAGCTGAAGCAAAATCAGCGCCACGAGCGATCGCCACCGGTTTTGCAAGTGGGTTGCCCACCAGACGTGGATAAACGGAAATGGAGCAACTACATAATGCGGCGGAATGTTGAGCATCGACAGCGTGATTAATCCTCCCATGCCAATTCCCATTGCATTGAAATAAAAGTCGAGCGATCGCGCCACGGGCGGATTCAGCGGCTTGCGGCGAATGAAGGGAATGAGAACTTTAAGCCCGATCGCAACGAGAATTAGATGAGCAATGCCAATCAAGTAAGTCGGCTGTCCGAAAATTAGCGGCTCCTGGATGAAGTGGCTCCACATAATCTTTCCGAGTGAATAACTCAGATTTGTGCCTAGCCCTAAGACAATCCACTGCAAATAAAACTTCGGAAACAACAGCGACAGAATCGGACGACCCGCACCCCCGAAAGTATCGATCACCAAGCGCAGCCACATCGCAAACGGAATCAGTCCCAAAATGGTTCCAATTGCCCAAGCCTTCCAAGCCGTTTTTGTTAAGCGATTCTCTTTGTAATCTCGCCAAACTGTCCAGAGAAACAATCCCGCTCCGTAGAAAAAGCCGCTCATGTGCAACTGTCCGATCATCGTGCCCATCAAGCCCCAGAGCCCTGCACCAAAGGGATGCCGACGAAACCAATGTCCTAAGATCGTCAAGACTGCAAGCGGTGGAAGTAAATCGGTTGTCCAAATCTGTCGGGAAAACAAAATCGATAGGGGATTTACAGCCACGATCGCTAAACCCCACAGCCAAGGCGATCGTTCTTCTTCGAGAATTTGCCAAATCACAAATCCAAACATTGCCCACAGTGCTGCAACATTCAGCCACATCACCCACTGCACCATTTCGATCGGTGAAGCGGAAAACCAACCGAACGCCGTAAAGATCCACAGACTAAACCCTGGATTCAAAACTTTCGCGCTGCTTGGCATTCCTACCCAGGTAAAGGGAATTTGACCATGTGCGAGCGCTTCACCGTTCGTATAATTCCAAATCTCGTCTGCTTTCCACTCCATATCTTCGGGATAAATTACCCGAAGTAAACTGCCAATTATTAACGCAGCAATCACATAGAAATAAGGGGAATGTTTAGGGTGAAAGTTGGCGATCGTTAACTGTTTCACAACTGGGGCTAAATTCTCCAGACTCTAATTTAATGGCATTCCGCCCTGGGCAATGCGCCCCTAAAGACAAAAGATTAATCTCAGCTTTACAATTAGCGCGATCGAATGTCTCAAAGCCTCTGTAAAGTAGGAACGGGAGTCGTTTTAGCTTCTAAGCACGTTTAGATCAGGTTGGGGTAAATTTGCGATCGATCCCCAAACGTTGCATATTAATCTAAACAAGCTACTTGCAGCACAGTTTTAGTTCATTTAGGTCGGAGAAACACAGAGCGATGTATTATTCCAGCGCGTCGGGTGCTGCGAACACCCCTTCTGGGAGCCGCGTCTTCCGGTATGAAGTGGTCGGATTGCGCCAAAACGAGACAACCGATCAGCAAAACTACCCGATTCGGCAAAGTGGCAGCACTTTCATCAATGTCCCCTACAATCGCATGAACGAATTCATGCAGCGGATTACCCGTCTGGGCGGCAAGATCGTCAGCATTCAGCCTTTAGAGGCAAACGGCAACGGAACTGGAAACGTTACTGTTGAACAGAAAGCGCCTGCTGTCAAGCAGGAAAATGCTACTGAGAGCAACACACCAGGATCTAAGCCGATGACACAAGCCAAGGCTAAAAAACACGCTGATGTTCCAGTCAACATTTACAAGCCCAATAACCCCTTCGTTGGAAAGTGCATCTCCAATGTTGAGCTAGTGGGTGAAGGCGGGATTGGAACGGTTCGACATATCAAATTTGATATCTCGGGCGGTGATCTGACTTACGTGGAAGGTCAAAGTATCGGCATTATCCCGCCGGGAACGGACAAGAACGGTAAGCCAGAAAAACTGCGTTTATATTCGATCGCATCTACTCGTCACGGCGATGATGTGAATGACAAAACCGTATCGCTCTGTGTGCGTCAGCTAGAGTACAAGCACCCCGAAACCGGTGAAACCGTTTACGGCGTTTGTTCCACGTATCTGTGCAACCTGGAAGCAGGTGCAGACGTGAAGATCACAGGTCCCACCGGAAAAGAAATGCTCTTGCCGGAAGAGGAAGATACCAATGTGATCATGATGGCAACCGGAACGGGAATTGCTCCGATGCGTGCCTATCTGTGGAGACAGTTCAAGGACAACGAAAGAGCAGCGAACCCCAATTATCAGTTCAAAGGTTTCTCCTGGCTGATCTTTGGAATCCCGACCAGCGCAAACATTCTCTACAAGGAAGAGCTTGAAGAGATGGCTGAGAAGTATCCGACGAACTTCCGCTTAACGACTGCAATCAGCCGTGAGCAGAAGAATAAGGACGGCGGCAGAATGTACATTCAAGACCGCGTGGCTGAAAATGCGGCTGAACTCTTCCAGATGATGAAGAGCGAGAAGACTCACACCTACATTTGCGGCTTGAAGGGCATGGAGGACGGCATTGACGCGGCTCTCGGTGCGGAAGCAGCAAAAGAAGGAATCGAGTGGAAAGAGTTCCGCAGCGCAATGAAGAAAGCGGGTCGTTGGCACGTTGAAACGTACTAATTTCGATTAGCGGATCTGAATTAAAACCGGGAGAATTTTGCGATTCTTCCGGTTTTTTGCGGAAATTCTTGTTGTTCTATCTCTCTAGCTTTAACGTGCGATCGCTTCTGGAACCGTCCAAAAATACAAAGTTGTTTCTTCTTCAATCTCAAGTTTGATCACTTTTTCGGGTTGCCAATCGCCCATATCAAAATCGATCGACGCAATTCGAGTTCCTGGTCGAAGCTGTTCTAGTAATGCAGGTCGAAGTCTGAGATTCAAATGCGGTAACAGATAAAGAACCACGATCGAAGCGTCTTCAAATCGGCTCTCAAATAGATCTTGCTCTCGAAAGGTTAGGCGATCGCTGATTCCCGCCTGTTCTGCTTTCATTTGGGCTGCTTCAATTCGCACTGAATCAATATCAATCCCTACACCCCGTGCTCCATACTTTAAAGCTGCCGTAATCAACACCTGACCATCACCACAACCGAGGTCATAAATCACATCCGATCGATTCACCTGTAACGTCTCAAGCAGCGTCTCGATCGCGCTTTGAGGCGTTGGAATAAAAGCAATATCCGGTCTACGCGGCATCCTGTCTCACTTTACAAATGCTGGGCTGTTGCTGATCATACTGAAAATACAATTGCAATTTTGTACACCAGAACAAGATGCGATACG
Source organism: Leptolyngbya sp. AS-A5 (assembly GCF_039962495.1). Classification (NCBI taxonomy): domain Bacteria; kingdom Bacillati; phylum Cyanobacteriota; class Cyanophyceae; order Leptolyngbyales; family Leptolyngbyaceae; genus Leptolyngbya; species Leptolyngbya sp. AS-A5. The sequence goes on from NZ_JAMPLL010000015.1 coordinate 70,440, forward strand.
CTTGACTCGACTGCATAGACTTGATTTAAAGTGCTTTGTGTGACGCTAGGCTAAGGGAAAGCGATAGGACTTATGGGCAATTCAGCACAAAAAGAACAACTCAAAGCGATCGGAACTCGCCTCAGTGAAGAGCGCCAGAAAAAGTCAATGTCGCTCGAAGAAATTGCTGCAAAGACCTACATTCCGCTGCGCCTCCTCAACGCGATCGAAGACGCGAACCTCGATCGCCTTCCAGAACCGGTTTTTGTCCAGGGCTTTATTCGGCGCTATGCAGACGCGATCGGGTTGAATGGTATTGCCCTGTCGAAAGAATTTACAGTAGACTTGTCTCCGCTCCCCACTTCCTCTGCGGCAACCTTAATCACTTCTATCCCAGAGCCACCTTTGAAGCCCGCTGTTCAAGCGCCTGTGCCGCCAAAACCGGCTGCACCCATTACGCCTCCTCCCACCCCGAAGCTGCCAGAACCTGAACTGATTCAGGATGAGCCGAAAAAATTAGAGCCTGAGCTAATTTGCAGCGAGCCGAAAAAGTCAGAGCCTAAGTTAATTCGGGATGAACCGAAAAGGTTAGAGCCTGAGCTAATTCGGGATGAGCCAAGAGTAAAAGTCGATGCGCCTGCACCAAAAGAAACGACCCGATTGCCCCTAATCGCGCTAGGAGGAGCGATCGCTCTCGGTGTGATTGGTGTACTAGCTGCCAGTCTTTTCAATCGTCCGGCTGAGCGTCCTGCTCCAACGACTGCAACCGCTCCGGTAACGCAACCGCCTCAACCGCCGATCGTTGCTCCTAGTCCAACTCCTGCCGCTTCTGCTCCAGCAAGCCCAACTCCAACGGGTGCAGTCGGGGTGAAGATGAATGTCAACGAGGAAAGCTGGGTTGAAGTGGTGGTTGATGGCAAAACGGAATTTGAAGGAACGCTGCCTCAGGGAACTCAGCGATCGTGGAGCGGGAAAAATCAAGTTAGTGTAAGGGCTGGCAACGCAGGCGGAGTGGCTCTTTCCTACAACAACGCCACCTTCAAACCGATGGGCGGTGCTGGGGAAGTTCAAACTGCGACGTTTCCACCTACGCCCTAACGCTTAACTCCGCCGCTGGCTGGTTGAAGAACGGCGATTGCTCGATCTACAGATTTCGGGTGGTACTGTCTTGCCTGATACTGATCGACGTGCTGGAAAATGGCAATTGGAGCGACGGTGCGACAGGTGAAAGATTCGATCGCGACTCGCCTATCTGGAACGACTCGAATTTTGGGTGAGAGATCTTTCGGAACCTCAGTACGCCATTGCCAGCCAGGATGGGGTGGAAGAGCGCTGATTAAACGCTGATGGCTCCAACTTGCAAGCCGATCAACTTTACCGAATTCAAGCAATTCGCGATGTAACAGAGAAGCAATCATAAACGAAATCGGAGAATGATCGCCGTCGATCGTGTCCATCAAGTTTGGTAAAGCAGCCTCAGGTTTAGGGGGTGTATTGCGATCGTGGAGCGCGGTACAAGCATCGCCAGCACTGATTAACGCTTTTTCTAGATACTCAGTGGTGCTGAACTGTTCTGGAATCGCCCACGTTACCCCGGTTCCATCGTGGTCTAAGCGGTAGAGGTAGCTCACTAAGCGGAGTCCAGGCTTTAGTGTTAAGCCTGGTAGCCTCATGAGTGCTGCGCCCGGATTTGCGGTGCTGATGAACCATTGCCCCTGACGATTGGGCATTTGGAGGGTCTGCTCCAAGGAGATGCCGAAGTGAAACAAAGTGCCCAACTCTTCAAGAGATTTGGGTATGGGGGGTTCGTCCTGCTCGGTGTATCTATCCGGGCGATTCTCTGACTCTGGCACTATCAGAATCGTTTTGAGGTGCTGTCTAATTTTCTGTAGGGCTTCGAGTGGAACTCTTTGGATAGACATGAGTAGAGAAGGACAAGTCAGGAGTGACAGAGATTTAGGTCTAAAGTGCCCTTGATTACAATTGGAATTCTTACTAGCGCGACTGCTCCGCTGCCCATCTGGTTCGCAATCCTTTTCCTTCCGCCTTCATAATGAAAGAAGTTCTTTACATTGCTCAATCATGCCGAGAGATTTGCGCGGATTTATCAGACAGCTAGAAGAACGCGGACAGTTGCGCCGGATTTCAACGCTGGTTGATTCTGACCTGGAAATTGCTGAGATTGCGAATCGGATGTTGCAGCATGGTGGGCCTGGACTGCTGTTTGAAAATGTCAAGGGGTCGCCTTATCCGGTTGCAGTGAATTTGATGGGTACGGTGGAGCGGGTGTGCTTGGCGATGAATATGGAATCGCCGCAGGAACTCGAAACGCTGGGTAAGAAATTAGCGCTGCTTTATCAACCGCGTCCGCCGAAGAAGTTTTCGCAAGCGATCGAGTTAGGTAAGGTTCTCTACGATGTGGTGCAAGCAAAACCTGCCCGCGATTTTCTTCCTGCTTGTCAGCAGATCGTGCTTAAAGGCGATGCGGTGGATTTGAATCAAATACCCTTACTGCGGGTATATCCGGGTGATGCGGGGAAGGTGCTGACGTTGGGATTGATGATTACGAAAGATCCCGAAACTAAGATTCCAAATGTTGGAGTGTATCGGTTGCAGTTGCAGTCGAAAAATACGATGACGGTGCAGTGGCTCTCGGTACGGGGAGCGACGCGGCATTTGAGAAAAGCGGCGGAGCGGGGCGAGAAATTAGAAGTGGTGATCGCGCTTGGGGTTGATCCACTAATTATCATGGCGGCGGCGACTCCGCTCCCTGTGGATCTTTCCGAGTGGCTATTTGCTGGCTTGTATGGCGGAGCGGGCGTTCACCTCGCCAAGTGTAAAACCGTCGATCTGGAAGTGCCTGCGGATTCGGAGTTTGTGCTAGAAGGAACGATTACGCCGGGAGACACGGCGATCGATGGCCCTGCGGGGGATCACATGGGGTATTACGGTGGCGTAAACGAGAAAGCGCCCTTACTGCGGTTTCACTGTCTGACCCATCGCAAAAATCCGATCTATCTCACGACGTTTAGCGGACGACCCCCGAAAGAAGATGCAATGATGGCGATCGCGCTCAACCGCATCTACACGCCGATCTTGCGGCAGCAAGTGCCTGAGATTATCGATTTTTTCTTGCCGATGGAGGCTTTGAGCTATAAAGCAGCGGTGATTTCGATCGATAAAGCGTATCCCGGACAAGCGAGACGAGCGGCGTTAGCGTTTTGGAGTGCGTTACCGCAGTTCACTTACACCAAGTTTGTGATTGTGGTGGATAAAGACATTAACATTCGCGATCCGAGAGCGGTTGTTTGGGCGATTACCTCGAAGGTTGATCCGGCGCGAGATGTGTTTATCTTGCCGGAAAATCCGTTTGATTCGTTGGACTTTGCCACAGAAAAACCGGGTTTAGGCAGTCGGATGGGCATTGATGCAACGACGAAAGTTTTCCCAGAAACCGATCGACCTTGGGCAGATCCGCTCAAGTCTGATCCGGCTGTGGCGGCAATGGTCGATCGACGCTGGGCGGAATATGGACTGGCTGATCTCAAGTTGGGGGAAGTTGATCCGAATCTGTTTGGTTATCAGATGGGCAAGCCTTAACGCACGGTTGCTCTGGTAAAAAAGAGCAAGCAGGCTAACGCTGCCCACACCAATAGCACGATCGCGCTCACTAAAATTCCAAGCGTTTCGGCAAATCCGGCTGCAAGTTCGACTTCGACGTACTGATCTCCGGTTGGAACTTTGACGCGAAGCAAGCCTGTTTTCAGGTCAGGTTCTACGGGGAGCGATCGCGACAGTCCTCTGGCATTCCAAGTTGGATAGTAAAACTGTTTGAGCGTAACCCATGTTTCAGCCGGAACGTTGACTTGAAAGGCAATGTCTCTCGGTCGCCAGCGATCGATCCGAATCGTACCTTTGCCTTCGAGTTTGGCATTTTGCGGGAATTGTTGGGCGAGTTGTGCGATCGCTGCTGTTTGCCATTGGGCGGTTGGAACCGATTGAGGACGATACTCCGCTGCGCCTTCTCGATTGATCTTGAGGTCTTGTACAACTTCAAGATTCTGGATCGGTTTGAGGCGCAGTTTCATGGCTGCTCCGTTAGACAACAGTAATCCGATTGCCAGAGCTAATCCGAGCGTGAATACTGTTTTTTTACGATTCTCCAATCTAGGCGTTGCTGTATGAATTACGATCGCAATCAATGCTGTGACTGAAATGAGCAATACAGTATTAAATCGCCAAGAAAATTGAATTCGCTGTAATGCAGGTAATAATTTCCAGATGGGTTCGCTAATCGGGACAGTCATGAGAAAGGCAACACCTGAGACACCAAACCAAAATTGAGATTCCCGTCGTAGTGAAGATGATCGCACCAAAAGAAAAGCGCAAACTGCGATCGCGATCATCGCAAGTGTAATGAGTTCCAAGTAATACCAGAAATATGGATTGTGATAAGGTAGAAATTTTCTAGAGAATAGGAAGTTATTGCCGTAGAAATAAGCTTTTTCTAGAATTGCACTCATTGAGATAGTATTTTGCATCGTTAATGCAGGAATGAGATAAATCGCTGCGAGTCCAATGCTAAGAACAGCTGCAATGGTGCTTCTCAAAATCGCATAAATTCGATTGTCCGACATTAAAAAAATGTAAGCAATAGGTACGATCGCAAACATCACAAAAGTTGGCAGATGTGTCAGTAGTAATAACGCATAACTAAATGAGAGACCAATAATTGCAAATTTAGATCGCTGAGTTAGTTTGTAAGTGAAATAAAGGATCAACGGAGGCCAAACGATCGCCCAATATTCAGCGAAGGCAAACCGCCAATAAAGATTTATTCCTAAGTGATATGGTAATGCCATGTACAACAACGCACCTACTAAAGCGGCTTTGCGACTCGTAAACAGATTGAGCCAGAAGTAAGCGGCAACTCCAGACGCAACTAATGCGATCGCGATCGACACACTTAACTGTCCCCACTGACGCGTTTCGGGCGAGAACAAAGGATAAAACAAACTGGTGATGTAAAAGGGAATCGGGGCGTAAAAAAAGAAGGCAGGACTTCCTAATCCCGCATTCATGTTGTGAAGCCATCTGGGATAAAAGTCGCCGCTCCAAAGTTGCTCCGAAAATTGTTGAGTCCAGCGCAAATGGAATGGAATATCCATTGCATCAAAGACACCATGCAGAATTGCAGGTAGCACCAACAGCAACCCGATCGCGCTAATCAGCAAAACGGTAGTGAGAGATGGCGGTTTTTGATCGGGCGACTCTCGCTGCATCAATCTTAAGGCAGACAGACTTAATGGTTTTTGCATGATATATTCGCGCACAACAGACTCTAGCCAGAGAGTAACAGATTCGCTCTGCTTGCGCCTAATCAATCAATAGGAAGCATGATTTCAAAGCAAAAAGTTGGTTTTATTGTTGCGCTCGCGCTATCGATCGCTCTTGCGACGCAACTGACCCTGAACGAACTCGGCATACTTGGAATTGTATCAACATCGGGATTCTCGATGTTATTAAATAAGCGCTTATTAGGCTTAGAGTTTCTTGCTTTGTGCGGGCTCTATCTCGCTTGGTTGATTCAATTTCGTCCAGTTACGATCGCTTCACGATTTAGCGAACTGTTGAAGCCTGTAAGCATATTCTTGGCGGTTTGTTGGTTGTCTTATCCGGGTACAAACGATATTTATATGTATCTACAGTACGGATTGATCAGTCTAAACCGACTTAATCCTTACCTCACAAAAGCTGGAGATTTTGGCTCTAGTATCACAAATTTAATCGATTGGAATCAAAGTTCAACTTATGGAGTTGTTTCACTCTTCTTCTTTTTGGTTTCCTCAAAGTTGTCTGAGATTAATCTCTTTCTTGGCGTTTACGGATTTAAGTTAATCTGCCTGGGGTTTCACATCTTAAATAGCTATTTAATCTGGAAAAATCTCAAGTCTAGAACCTACCGAGATCAAGCCACACTGGCATATTTGATCAGTCCGGTGCTGTTGTTTGAGCAAGTTGCAGAAGCGCATATCGACCTCATGCTCTGTACTGTTTTGATTGCAGTCGATCGATTTCTCAAGACAGGTCGATATTTGCTTGCTTTAGTCACAACTGGAATTGGATTTCTAACGAAGACACTACCGATTATTTGGATTCCATTAATCGGTGTGTTTCTAATTCGACAGCGACGTTGGAAAACGATCGTAAAATTTCTATTTCTTAGCGTAATCGGCATCCTGATCTTGCACTTTACATTGTTTCCAACTATTGATGCTTGGAGAAGTATTCTCAATCCAGGTGTCGGCAATAGAACTGTGGGATCATGGCATGATGTCTTAGACAGCATCCTGATGCGAGTTGGAGCGATCGTGCCGAGTTCTGCTCAAACGAGTATTACTGCTTTATTTAATCGTTTCACGCTGCTCTTGTTTGCGGCTTATTATGCAGTAACGCTGTACAGAATCTTTTTGAATCGCTCCATTTCGGAGAGTCGATTGATGATAGAAATTGGGTGGGTTACTTTCGTTTTATTTGCGATTGCAACTCCCTGGTATCAGCCTTGGTATGCAACCGTGTTACTTCCGATCTCGGCCCTGAATCTACAATCACCGACTTTTGCGATCGCTAGTTTTGCCTTCTCACTGATCGGAACAACGGCTTCCCTTGGTCTGGAGTGGGGTTCCCGCATCCTCGCAATCATTGCGATCGTCCCAACAATGGGTTCCCCGATCGTAGTTCTCCTGATGCGACACAAGATTACGGCATTGATCCACGCAAAGTTTCTGCACGAAACTAAACGCGAGCTTGAACAAGTAAGGCAATAATCAAAGACGACAATCGCGACCCTCATAGAATAATGGGTTGCTCGACGCATTGACAGACCTCCCACGAAGCTCTGGGTAAAGTCAATTTGCAGGAAATTTATGATTTATGCCTTGATTGATGAAGATTGAGTGCCTCAATTAGCGGCGCTGGTTTTCGGGTGATACAGTTCGAGCAAAACAAATCCTAGCCAGAGAGAAACAGCCGCACTCTGTTCGCGCATAGTTAACTAAGGAGAAGTATGGTACTAAAACAGAGAATAATTTTTATCGTTGCGATCGCGCTCTCGATCGCAATTGCAATACAACTGTCTCTGAATGAACTGAATGCGCTCGGAGTGGTGTCAATTTCGGGATTTTCGGGATTAGTTCGCAAGCGTTTATTAGCAGTAGAGTTTTTTGCGCTGTGCGGTTTATATCTGGTTTGGCTAATACGATTCCGTTCAAAAACGATCGCGTCAAATTTCGCCGAACTCTTGAAGCCTGCAAGCTTATTTTTAGCGGTTTCTTGGTTATCTCATCCGGTCACGAATGATATTTATCTATATTTACAGTATGGTCTGATGAGTCTAAATGGAGTTAATCCTTATCTGACAAAGGCGAGGGATTTTGGCTCTAGTCTTAGCGGTCTAGTAGACTGGAATTATAGCTCGACCTATGGAGCTGTTTCACTTTTATTCTTTTTGATTCCTGCAAAATTAGCTGAGATTAATCTGCTTCTTGGTGTTTATGGTTTCAAGCTTATTTGCTTAGTTTTTCACATTCTGAATAGTTACTTAATTTGGAAAATTCTAGAAGCTAAGACCTATCGAGACAAAGTAACGCTGGCGTATTTGCTGAGTCCAGTTCTTCTGTTTGAGCAAGTGGCAGAAGCACATCTTGATATTTTCTTATGTACTGTTTTAATCGCGATCGATCAGTTGCTTAAAACCCGTCGATATCTGCTTGCTCTCGTCGCCACTGGAATTGGATTTCTAACAAAAACATTGCCGATTATTTGGATTCCATTAATTGGAGTATTTCTAATTCGGCAACGACGCTGGCAAACGATCGGAAAATTCCTGCTGATTTCTTCGATCGCTGTTCTTGTTTTATCTTTTACGCTTTTACCATCCATTGCTGCTTGGAAAAGCTTGATAAATCCAGCCGTAGAAGGCTTAAGAGCAGGATCATGGCACAGCTTGCTAGAAATTATTTTGATGCGAACGAGCGTGCCAAGTTCTACTCAAGAAACCATCCTGACTTCATTCCATCGTTTTACCATTATTTTGTTTGCTATTTACTATGCAATAACCCTCTACAGAATCTACAGAAATCGATCAATTTTAGAAGATCGATTGATGGTAGAAATCGGATGGGTCACGCTTGCTTTATTTACCCTTGCCACTCCCTGGTATCAGCCTTGGTATGCAACAGTTTTACTCCCGATCGCGGCGTTGAATTTACAAGCACCGATTTTTGCGATCGCGAGTTTTGCCTTCTCATTGATTGGAACTGCGGCTGCACTTGGCTTGGAATGGGGGAAACATCCACTGGGAATTTTAGCGACGATTCTAACGATGGGATCTCCGCTCGCTGCTTTGTTAATGCGATCGAAGATCACGGCATTTATGCAAGCAGAATTTCCGCGTGAAACTGAACGTGATCCTCAACAAATGACGCAATGAAATAGTAGCTATGATCGTAACCTTGCTGAAATCGAAGTGTTAACGGTTGCCCGACAGTTTCACACGCTTTTTGAAATACTTCGGGCAATAGCTGATTTGCAAGAAATTTGTCGCTTGTGCCCTGGTCGATTAAAATCGATCGTGGAAATTTCTGCACTTGAACTAATTCGGTCGCATCATACAGTTTCCAACTCGATCGGCCTGCTCCTAAATAATTCGAGAACGCTTTCTCGCCCCAAGGACATTGCGTCGGCGCACAAATTGGCGCAAATGCAGAAACCGATCGATAACGCTCAGGATTTCGCAAGGCACACACCAAAGCACCGTGTCCGCCCATCGAATGCCCAAAAATGCCTTGACGATCGCTCCTCACCGGAAAGTTTTCCGCGATCAAAGCAGGCAACTCATCCACGGTATAGCTGTACATTCGATAGTGCTGATTCCACGGGGTTTGAGTCGCATCCACATAGAATCCTGCCCCGGTTCCAAAATCCCAATCGTCATCCTCGCCCGCGATCCCTGTGTTTCTCGGACTGGTATCCGGCGCAACTAAGATCAATCCATGCTTTGCAGCGAACTGTTGCGCCCCGGCTTTCACCATGAAATTCTCTTCGGTACAGGTCAAACCTGCGAGAAAATACAGCACCGGCAGCGATCGCTCCCTCGCTTGCTGTGGTAAATAAATCGAGAATTTCATCGGAGCATTGCACGAGGCCGATCGATGCGAATACACCTCAATCGATCCTCCGAAACAGCGAGTTTTACTGAGTAATTCCACTAGAACGTCACCACCGATCGAATTACTTCTCCCCGGTGCATCAGATCGAACGCTTCGTTAATCTGATCGATCGGGAGAATCTTCGTTACCAGATCATCAATGTTGATTTTGCCATCCATGTACCAATCGACAATCTTAGGGACATCGGTTCGCCCTTTTGCACCGCCGAATGCTGTTCCCTTCCAAACGCGCCCAGTCACAAGCTGAAACGGTCTTGTGCTAATTTCCTGACCTGCGCCCGCAACCCCGATAATCACACTCACGCCCCAGCCTTTATGACAGCATTCGAGTGCCTGACGCATCACTTTCACATTACCAATACACTCGAAACTGTAATCGGCTCCGCCTTTGGTCAACTCCACAAGAAAAGGAACAAGATCGCCCTTAACCTCGCTGGGATTGACAAAATGAGTCATGCCCAACTTTCCAGCCAGTGTGCGTTTGCTGGAATTCAGATCAACTCCAACAATCATATTTGCCCCAACCATTCGCGCTGCTTGGATCACATTTAAGCCGATGCCGCCTAATCCAAATACGACAACATTTGCACCAGGTTCGACTTTCGCGGTGTTGATCACAGCTCCGACCCCGGTAGTGACACCGCAACCAATTAAGCAAACTTTCTCAAGCGGAGCATCCTCGCGAATTTTAGCAACTGCAATCTCTGGCAAAACCGTGTAGTTCGAGAAAGTTGAAGTGCCCATGTAATGCAGGATGGGTTCGCCACCGATCGAAAACCGACTCGTTCCATTCGGCATGACTCCTTTGCCCTGAGTTGTCCGAATCGCCTGACACAGATTCGTCTTACCACTGAGACAATATTCACAGTTGCGGCACTCTGGCGTGTAGAGCGGGATCACATGATCCCCAGGTTTGACGCTGTTCACGCCTTCGCCCACTTCGACTACGACTCCTGCTCCTTCGTGACCCAAAATCGCTGGAAACAAGCCCTCCGGATCTGCTCCTGAAAGCGTGTAGGCATCCGTATGACACACTCCACTCGCTTTGATTTCGACTAACACCTCTCCCGCTTGCGGGGCTTCGAGTTGTACGGTTTCAATTCTTAAAGGCTCTCCAGCTTTGAAGGCAACAGCCGCTTTGGTATCCATAATTTCCAACCTGGTCTGACTTCTTGAAAGTGTAGCGTCGATCAATTTCGATCTTTAGACACGGGTAAAAAATTGACATAATAGAGTCTGCCTTTCATGTGATGGATTCCATGCAGACTAGCGATCGTCCTCAAACTTCTTCTGTTTTTCCTGTCGCTCGAATTGCCTCAGTCTCTCGTAAAACTGGGGAAACTGATGTTCAAGTCACGGTTAATCTCGATGGCACCGGGAAATGTGTGGCAAAGACAGGCATTCCGTTTCTTGATCATATGCTGCATCAGATTTCGTCGCATGGCTTGATCGATCTGACGGTGCAGGCGATCGGGGACTTGGAGATCGACGATCACCACACAAATGAGGATGTTGGAATCACGCTGGGAATGGCGCTTGCGAAGGCATTAGGCGATCGTAAAGGCATTGTTCGCTTCGGGCATTTTGTCGCGCCGTTAGATGAAGCGCTGATCCAAGTGGCGCTAGATTTTTCTGGTCGTCCGCACCTGAGTTACGGGTTAGAAATTCCCACTCAGCGAGTCGGAACTTATGATACGCAGTTAGTTCGAGAATTTTTTGTGGCGGTCGTCAATCACGCTCAAATGACGCTGCATATTCGCCAGTTGGATGGCATCAATTCACACCACATTATTGAAGCGACGTTTAAGGCATTTGCACGATCGCTACGGATGGCAGTTGAAACCGATCCGCGACGGGCACATGAAATTCCAAGCTCGAAGGGTGTACTGTGATGCGGGGCTGGCAATTGGTGTTAGGCGTGGCGATTTTGGTCGGATCGCCTGTGGTTGAACTCAAAAGCGTTATTGCTCAGGAGAGCATTTGGAAGCGGTTTACGTCACAACGCGGCGGATTTTCCGTGGTCATGCCCGGAACACCCAAAGAGCGTAAAGAGAATGGTTTGACGCTGTTTGAACTGATTCGAGACGATGAATCGGTGCGCTATTCGGTGGGTTATCTCGATTTGCCGGTTGCACCGGGAAACGATAAACGCCTCCAGAACGAAGTGTACGAAGGCGTTCGTAAAGGTGCGGCGAAAGATCAAGGAGAGTTAATCTCATTTCGCACGATTCAACTCAATCGATTTCCAGGTCGAGAAATGAGCTTTAAGCTACCTGATGATATGGTCGCAAAGTGGCGCGTTTATCTTGTGAATCGACGCGCCTATTTTGTCAATGTCACAACGACGAAAGAGAATCAAGAACAAGGCTTAGCAACCAGCATTAATGTGTTTCTCAATTCGTTTCGATTGGTCGGTCGGCGCTAAGGGAATTTTCGATCGACTGACCGGAATTTCAATCACAAATTTCGTGCCTTCTCCCACGGTTGAATCACACCACAATCGACCCTGATGTTGCTCATTCACAATCTGATAGCTGATCGATAATCCTAAACCTGTGCCTCTACCCACAGGTTTAGTCGTAAAAAATGGGTTGAAAATTTCGCTTTGAATCTCCTTGGGAATGCCGCAGCCATTGTCAGCGATCGTAATTGTGATCCATCCATCTTGAGTGAGTTCTGTGCTGATCCAAATCGTTGGATCAAGCTTGGGATCGGCTTCAATCGCATCGATCGCATTACTCATCAAATTCAGTAACACCTGATTGAGCCGACCTGGATAACATTCAATCTTTGGCAATTGCGCGAAGTGCTTCACTACTTTAATCTCAGGTCGATCGCTCGTAAATTTTAGTCGATGCTGCAAAATCATTAATGTGCTTTCGACGCCGCTCTCGATTTCAACGGCTTTCAATTCGGCTTCGTCTAAGCGCGAAAAATTTCGCAAAGAAAGCACAATATCCTGAATCCGTCTTGTACCTGTTTGCATCGAGTTAAACACTTTTTCAAGATCGTGATTTAAAAACTCAAAATCGATCGTCTCCAACACTTCAATTACTTCTGGATCAGGTTGAGGATAATGCTTCTGATAAATTGCTGCTAACTCTAACAAGCTTTGCGTATAGCGATCGAGATAAACCAGATTGCCGTGAATAAAATTAACTGGATTGTTGATTTCATGCGCCACACCCGCAACAATTTGTCCCAAACTCGACATCTTTTCTGTTTGAATCATCTGGGTCTGAGTCTGGCGCAGAGTCCGAAGCGTTTCACTCAGCTCTACGGTGCGTTCTTCAACTCGTTGTTCTAATTGCTCTTTGGCTCTTGCCAGCGTCATGAAAGAATCGCGTAACTGCTGTGCCATGCGATTAAAAGATCGTCCCAACTGCCGCAATTCGCGAATTCTGGAAATTTGAATTGTTTGATCTAGCTCTCCCTTGGCGATCGCTTCGGATGCCTGACTCAGCCTCAAAATCGGCTGAACAATCCAGCGCGAATTCCACCAACCCAAGAGCGCTGCTGCAATTGTCGCGATCGCGCAAAGCAAGATCGTTAAGCGGAGATTTTGATCAATTTGCGCCATAAAGTCCGACTCTGGCACAATCACCACGATCAGCCAGTCGAGTCCTTGATCATTGCGCCAGGGCAACACATTGATAAACTGCCGCGCTCCATCAATTTCGAGTGCAAATTTCTGCTGCGACTGAATAGCAGTGAGTGACGAAAATCTCTGCTGCAAATTTTTGCTCATTGCTTTGATCAACGGATCAGGACTGTTGAAGATGGTGAAGCGCTTCACCTGATCCTGTTCCTTACGGAGAAACTGACTCTGCATCGAACTGCCGATCAGCGATCCATCCCGCTCGATAATCATCATCTGCCCAGTCCGACTGACCTTGAAATCGCGCAAAAAGCGACTGATATTTTCCAAGGTTAGATCTACATTAAGCACCCCAATAAATTTCTGATTGTTGTCGTAGATTGGCGTGGTCATGCCGATCGCTGTGTAGTACGACACGCCATCTAGCATCACCTCACCCTTCGGGATTGAGCCTTCAAGTCGGTTCATGGAAGTGATTTCGACTTCGCCCCAGCCTGTTTTCCCGGTTGTTGCGGCTCTTTGATACCAGCTTCTTTCAGTCGTGCGATAAGTGTAGGTTTGCGCTAATTTGGCGATCGCGCCACGATGATTTGGCAAAAAATCATATGCTTGCCCGTCTGGTAATGCCCGAAACAAAATGACATCGACTCCCTCAAGCCAGCGCCCTGCTCCAGACGATCGTTCCGTTGATAAGGAGTACCCCACAAACCCAACCTCTGGAAACGCTTTTGCCTGTCTCCAAAAGTACCGTTCAGTGGCGGAGAAATCATCAAGCTTAATCTCTCCATTGGTAAGGGCATCTTCGTTAATTTGCAACAGTTGTGCAGGCAAAGCGAGATATTGATCGAGATGGCTATCAATGCGTTGATTGGCTTTCTCAACTAACTCATCGGCTAAGCGGTTGACTGCCTGCTGCCCGTTCTTAAAAGACAAGTAGCCGACTAATCCAACTGCACCAAAAATCTGTAGAACAAATGGTAGAACCAGTACCAAGCGAAGCGAAATTCTTGGTACAGGTGACTTTATGAAGGGAACTTTCATAGAGGGGGCTTCTGCACAACTTCTACGAGAATTCCCAATCTACACAGAAAAATTGGTTGGGTTTGGGTTAGATGCCTGAGAATTAGACAGTAGCCAATACTGGAGCGGGTTCTAGAACAGTTGTGGATTCTAAAACAGTTGTGGATTCTAAAGCAGTTGTGGATTCTAAAGCAGTTGTGGATTCTACTGGCAGTGTGGGTTCCGTTGCAGGTCTGCTAACCAGTGCAAAATGCTCATCCACTAAACTAGCGACATCTTTCGGATCAACTTTGGTGTAGCGCGTTTTTCCGGGCATAAAGACCACGGGGACTTTCCCGCAAGCTTTCATACAGCCTGTGCCCTTGATTTCGACTTGATCTTCGAGTCCACGATCGCTAATTGCTTTTTCGATCGCGCTACAAACGGCTTTTCCGCCTCGCTTCATGCAGCTTGATTTCTGACACATCAGAATCGCTTCTTTTCCAGGCTTTTGCGGCTTGGGATGGCCGATCTTCGTAGCGTTCACTTTCGCTGCTGCTTGACAAGGAAGGGCTGCCGAAATCGACATTGGCTGAATCCAATACGCCTTAAATTTCAGAGTGTTAGTTTTGCGATCGAACTTCTTCCATCCTCGAATCTGAATCTGCTCTCCGGGAAGTAGCGTTTGCTTGAGACTTGCTCTTGCTAACTTCGTCATTTTGATCGAAAACTCGCCTTCTGAAGTTGCGATCGTCAGTCGCTTGATTTTGTAGCCATCTTTGAAGACGTAGCCGAGAAACTGACCAGAGAAACGAAATTCACCAGGTTGAAGGGCTAGAGTCATGGTTCAAGTGAAAATAACGACTCAGTTATTGCTAAAGATATGCAGTAACCTCTGACAACCAACATACTCGAATTGCTCGGCTTTTGCAAATACTTCTCAATAAAAACCAACGATCGATCTTTGATCCCCAATAGCAAAAATCTCCGGCTTAAGGTCACAAGCCGGAGATCTCAAAGTTTGAATGCTTATTACACTCGTACTTCCGTAGCCGCTTTACTCGGTTCTAATGGCAAGAACAGCGTAAATACTTCACCCTGCTCTGGGCGTTCTCGCACGATCAGCTTTCCGCCTAATGCCTGAAAGATATTCTTAGTAACGTTCAGATTCAAACTCAGGTTGCCTGTTTCGGGTTGAAACATCAAAACTTGTCCCAGAGATTTCAAGAGCGGCATTCGGTGTTTGCTGGAACAATCGACATAATCGTCCTTTGCCTGGGGTTGAAGCTGCAATTTCAACTGATGTCCTGCTAACGACACCTCCACTTGAATCGAACCGCCAGAGGGCAAACTCCGCGCCGATCGTTCAATTAAACTCGTCAACGCCTGATCCAGCATGGTCGGATTGCTCATTACCGAGGGAATGTGCTGCGGCAAAATTACGTCCAGCGTGAGGTTGCGCTGACTCGCTTGTTTTTGCCAACGCGGAATGCTTTGTTCTAGTACCTGTTCTAGCGAAGTTGTCGCCAGCGATGAAATCTTAGTTGCTGAAGTTTCGATTTCGACTGCATGACAGATCAGATTAAAGCGATCTATTTGTTCGCTACA
Organism: Leptolyngbya sp. AS-A5; assembly: GCF_039962495.1. Taxonomy (NCBI): domain Bacteria; kingdom Bacillati; phylum Cyanobacteriota; class Cyanophyceae; order Leptolyngbyales; family Leptolyngbyaceae; genus Leptolyngbya; species Leptolyngbya sp. AS-A5. Next base: position 85,853 of record NZ_JAMPLL010000015.1, read on the forward strand.
TTCGCGATCGATCACTTCCAATCGTTTCACGGCATCTGCGGGTAAGTCTTTTCTGCGTAACAATAACCGCGTGAGTGTCCGAATCGTGGTGAGCGGTGTGCGAACTTCGTGCGAGATTGCTTGCAGCAATTCGACATCTGCACCTGCTAGCACATCGGCAGTTTGCGCCTGCATCGGTCGAGGAGCGCGAATCGTGCGCTTTTCAGATTCTGTGATTGGGTCTGGCAAATAGCTTAGAAGTGCGTGGGTGAACTGCGTGACTAATTTGTATTTGGGTTCGACAGGCGGAAAGGTTTTGTAGAGACGATCGAGCTTGGGAAGATGTCCCGGATTCATCAGCACCACGCGCAGTCTCAAGGTTTGCCAGGCGCGATCGATCGCTTCTGGATCAAACGAAAACTGGAAGGTCGGATCGCCGGAACCGTTTTCACCCTGCACCATTAACAGGCTAAATTCACGAGTCAGTGCTAGACAGAACGGCTGCGATGCGAGCGGATCACCGGGGAGCAGCGCTAGAGTATCAGTCGTTTCACCCTTTGTAATGTTGCCATCGGCAGAAGGTAATTGGAACGGGAAGCCCGAAAACATCACGCTGGGCGTAAACAGCCAAGCGGAGATCTTAGGCACTCTGGGCTGGCTGAGAACTGGGAGTGGAGCAGAAAACACTGCGCCTTCGGTCGATTGCAAGAGGGCTTCGAGTGCAGCGATCGCGCCAAACCACTCCCGCTCTGCTCGCAGTTGTCGAGATGCGACTGAAACGGGCGCTTCAAGTTCAGGAAGATCCAGTATTTCATTACTGGCTGCCAAAATTTCACTCAGGGTTGGGAAGATCCACTCAGACATAACACGACTTTCACTGCGACTACCTTAGAGCGTATCTGGTTTCTCGATTAAAGAAAGATCGTAGAACCGTACCAAATGCAATGCGATCTCCGAAGCCGTTGAATTTTAGAGAATCGGTTTAGGCTAGAGATACCCCCTAATCTTCAATTTCGCTCATGGATTGGCAAGAAATTTCTGGGAATTGGGTTCTCGTTCCCGATCGTCCGATCGCGATTATTCATTTTCTTGGCGGCGCTTTTGTCGCAACGGCTCCACAGTTAACTTACCGCCGTTTGCTAGAGTTTTTAGGTGATCAAGGCTACCTAATCGTAGCGACTCCGTTTGTGAATACGTTTGATCATGCTGAGATTGCAGAGTCGGTTTTGATCAATTTTGAGAAAGCGTTGAACGGTGTGCGATCGCAGTATTCAGTGCGCTATTTGCCGATTTATGGCATGGGGCACAGTATGGGCTGTAAGCTGCATTTGCTGACTGGTAGCTTGTTTTCGGTTGAGCGAGCGGGAAATATTTTTATCTCGTTTAATAACTACGCTGCAAAAGAAGCCGTCCCATTTGTTGAGCAGTTTTCGCAATTTCTAAAACCGCAAGGGATCTCTGTTGAATTTACGCCTTCGCCCACGGAGACGACTGCCTTGATTCGCGATCGCTATTCGGTGCGACGAAATTTGATTATTAAATTTGCGGATGATTCGATCGATCAATCGCTCCCGTTAGCACAGCTTCTAGAAGAGTCCCATCCGGGGCTGATTACCACTCATCGCCTCAAAGGAACGCACCTTACGCCGTTAGGCCCTGATATGAAATGGCAGGTTGGAGGCTCGTTTACGCCGATCGATGCGATCGGGCAGTGGATGCGTCAGGAGATTTATCGGGAATTACATCAGCTAGAAAAAACGATTTTGAAATGGCTGAATCCGTTCGCTTGAATTAGCGCCAAAACGTACTTGAATATTAAACGGGGATTCGGGAGTTGCCCGATCGTCTGTTCTTCAATGATGGAAAATCATGTTTGTTTTGCTTCAGCAAGTCCGATTGCTTGATCCAGTAGCGAATGTCGATCGCGTAACCGATGTGCTACTCGAAGATGGCGTTGTGCGGTCTTTCTCGCCTTCAGAAGTTCCACAAGAAGCGGAGCGGCGATCGTGTTTGGGCTGGATTCTCGCACCTGGATTGATCGATTTGTACAGTCACAGTGGCGAACCCGGATTTGAAGAACGCGAAACTTTGGAATCTTTGCAAGCAGCGGCGATCGCGGGTGGATTTACTCGTCTGAACATTCTGCCGGATACGAATCCTGCGATCGATCAGAGCGCGATCGTCGCTCAAATTCGCACCAAATCTTCGAGAATTAGCTGCTGGGGTGCGTTAACGCTTGGTGTTCAGGGGCAGCAAATGACTGAACTCACGGAACTCGCAGAAGGTGTGATCGGATTTAGCGATGGCAAACCGATTTCAAATTTGGCATTAGTGCGGCGATTGTTGGAATATTTGCAGCCAATGCAGAAGCCGATCGCGCTTTGGGCATCTGACCCAGGACTCACTGGAAAAGGCGTGATTCGAGAAGGCGTAAATTCGATGCGGTTTGGATTGCCGGGAGTGCCAATTATGGCAGAATCCGCTCCATTATCTGCCCTGCTTGAATGTATCGAAGAGATTGGAACACCAGTGCATCTGATGCGAATCTCAACAGCGCGAGGAGTAGAACTTGTGCGATCGGCAAAAGCGCGAGGGGTTCCCATCACTGCCAGTACCACTTGGCTGCATTTACTCCTGAGTACCGATTCTGTACAGTCTTATGATCCGAGCTTGCGACTTGATCCGCCGCTTGGCAACCCGAACGATCGAGACGCTTTAATTCAGGCAGTTTCAGATGGCGTAATCGATGCGATCGCGGTCGATCACACTCCTTACACTTATGAAGAAAAAACCGTTGCGTTCGGAGAAGCACCGTCTGGAGCGATCGGCTTAGAACTGGCGTTACCGCTTTTGTGGTCGAATTTAGTTGAGTCGGGTCGCTGGTCGGCGTTGGATTTATGGCGGAGTCTTAGCGTGCGTCCGGCTCAGTGTTTGGGACAGGACTTGAGCGCGATCGCGCCCGACCAGCCGAGTGATTTAATTCTGTTCAATCCGAATGAAAAATGGACAGTCGATCGTTCCCATCTACGATCGCTGTCCACAAATACCGCTTGGTTCAGTCAGTCCATTAATGGACGAGTGCTGCAAGCTTGGTGTTTCTAATATTTTGGTTCTGGTGCAAGCTCACCTGCACGATTCGGGGGCCAGAACCGGACAACCGCTCTGCCAATAATCTTGTCGCGAGGGACGAAGCCCCAATAGTGACTATCGTAGCTGTTGTTGCGGTTGTCGCCCAGCACGAGATAAGAATCTGGAGGAACCACTTGAGGCCCCCATTCATATTGGGGTGCTTCGTCTTTGCCGATGTAGTTTTCTCGGAGTGGCTGATCGTTCACGTAGACGCGATTGCCTTTGACCTGAACTTTATCACCGGGTAGTCCGATCACCCGTTTGATAAACGCATCGTGGAAATTCTGTTTCTCTAAAGCAGCAGTCGGAGAGAAGACAACAATATCGCCGCGCTGTGGATTATTGAACCGATAACTAATCTTGTCGATGATCAAACGATCGTTGATCTGTAAGGTTGGCAACATCGAACCAGACGGAATGTAGCGAGCTTCTGCGACGAACTGCCGAATCCCGATCGCGAGAACCGCACTTAAACCGATGGTCTTGAGTCCCTCTACCCAGGGATTTTCGTCTTTTTTCTGATGCGCTTTTTTGTTAGGAGCCGGGTTATCCACGCGATTCATATCACCTTAACGACTACAGATTCTAGAGGCTGAAATAGAAACCTTCGTTCCCAGTCTAATCTACACGGGTGGATTTACACTTTCAGTATCAATTCTCCGAACTGTAGCAAGAGGTGCTTACTTTTTCAATCCGATTGACATGATTAAAACTTTTGGCAGTTGAGCGTGATCGCGGCAAATTCAATACCGAAGTTCGAGGACGGGCATTGAGATTTGATGCTTAGAGTTGAGCGTGAATTTCTTAGGATGGAGAAGTTCGCGACTCGCTCTGAAAATGCCTTCAATCTACAAACCGACAAAAGCTGAAGTTCACGCCGCTTACAATACAACGCTGCCGGATATTATTGCGCCAAATCTCAAAGTTCTGTTTAGCGGGATTAATCCCAGTTTGTACAGTGCAGCCGTGGGACACCATTTTGCGCGTCCTGGGAATCGATTTTGGAAAGCCATCCATTTAGCTGGATTTACCGATCGACTCTTATCTCCGTTTGAAGACAGAACCATGCTTGATCGCGGGTTCGGTTTGACCAATTTAGCCGCTCGTGCAACTGCAAGAGCCGATGAGTTAACGAATGAAGACTTAGCGATCGGGCATCAGGATCTCGCCGAAAAACTCGAACAATATCAACCGAAATATCTAGCCGTTTTGGGAGTGAGCGCTTACCGAACGGCGTTTAAGCAACCGAAAGCGCAAATGGGACTGCAAAAAGAGCCGCTACACAATACAACGATTTGGGTCTTACCAAATCCGAGCGGTCTGAATGCTCACTATCAGATCAAAGATTTGGCTGAGGTGTATCGCCAATTTTACGAATTTGCAACACAAAGTTAATCTCAGGCGTCTAGACTTAACAAAAGTTTTAGCTTTGAGAGGAATGCCGTGTCTATCGTTCATGCGCTCAAACCTAGATTGAATAGTGCTTTCAAGCAGTTAATGTCGGTTCATTGGTGGATGAGTGGAGCGTATCTTGTTCTGTTCGTGACGGGAACGTTCATGTCACAACTCGATCGCTCTGTGTCTTATCGGGGTTCGCTGTACGATTTTCATAAGTCGATCGCAGTGCTACCAATGGCGCTGCTGACTTGGCGGATTTTTCTGCTGTTGCAGGTGTGGTGGAAGAAGTACACGAAGCGTCTTCCAAAATTTACGCCTGCTTGGTTTAAAACACTTGCACTGCATACAAGTTTGTACGTATTTATGTGGGCAGTTCCAATCACTGGATTTTTACTCTCAAACTCGTTCCGTCCTAACAATGTCAAATTCTTTGGGATTGTTTTACCGGATCTGTTTCCCCAAAATCCTGCGATGGCGGAAGTCGGGCGTAATGCTCACTTTTGGCTGTCTTACACCTTTTTGGCGTTCATTGTTTTGCATACGATCGCACAATGGAAAGTAGCTCGCGCTCATTGGCGACGGTTTAGCAATTTCTTGAAACTAAAATCTAAAACGGTTCGGACATGAAGCAGGTTTTTTGGAGTGCTATCGTAACGGGGTTATTGATATCAGGGTGTACGCCTGTTGCTTCAGTGGATGGCACTCCAACTAGCATTCGGATCATGCCGCTTGGAGATTCGATTACACAAGCCGATCGCAATCACAATAGTTATCGTCGTCCGTTGTGGCTTAAACTTCGAGCCGCAGGGTATGACGTGAATTTTGTCGGTTCAACAAAGTCTCATTATTTAGGAAATGCGCCTAAATCTGATTTTGATCAAGATCATGAGGGACATTGGGGCTGGGAAGTGGATGAGGTGCTTGCTCAAATCGATCGCTGGTCAGAAGTCGCTAAACCCGACGTTGTATTACTTCATTTAGGAACAAACGATATTCTAGGCGGACAGAGTTTTGACGGTACGATCGCTGAACTCAGACAATTAATTGAGACGATGCGGCAACGGAATCCTCGCTTAAAGATTCTGATTGCACAGTTGATCCCTTCGTCGGGTGGTGAAGCCTTAACCCAACAGTTTAATCAACAAGTTGCGGTGTTGGCTCGATCGATAAATTCTCAAACAAGTCCAGTCATTCTAGTCGATCAATTTAGCGGATTTAATGTGCAGCAAGACACCTACGATGGACTGCATCCAAATGAATCCGGAGAACAAAAAATGGCAAGTCGCTGGTTTCAATCCTTGAACAAAGTGCTGCCTAAAAAGCCCTAACGATTCCATGCATCCCGGTACATAAAATGACCCATCAGAAACAGAATAACTCCTGCTCCTAAAAATAGAATTTGCCAAAAACTTCCAACTTCAAAGCTTAGACCTACGGGCATAAAAGCCGTTCCAAGCATCCACATAACGTATGTGAAATTGCGGCGCGATCGTGATTCAAAATCCATAACGATTAATCAGAACTCTTAGCTTTACCATAGCGATTCCGTCGATCGTCATCCTGTCTCTTGCAGTAGAACTACTCTCTGTCTGGTGTTAGAGATGTTTTCCTTTAGTTGAAGACAGTTGCAAATTAGAAAGCATTCCGCTAAGAATATTTGCAGAGCGCTCAAGGAAGAAATTAATGATCTCGAATCCGCTTGTTTCAGTGATTATTGCTGCTTACAATGCTGAGGCATTTATTTCAGACACGCTAAAGTCAACTCTGGCGCAAACTTACCGCAATTTTGAAGTAATTGTGGTCGATGATGGGTCAAACGATCGCACGGCGGAAATCGTGCGATCGTATATGGCAATTGACGATCGTATTCAACTGATTCAGCAGGAAAATTCAGGAGTCGCGGCTTCTCGAAACTTAGCAATTCGGCAGTCTTCTGGTCTATATATTGCGCCGATCGATGCCGATGATATTTGGTATCCCGAACGGTTAGAAAAACACGTTCATTGTCTAGAAACTGCTAATGAATCCGTTGGATTAGTTTACTCTTGGTCAACCTATCTTACTGAAACAGGCAAGATTAAAGGTTACTCACCTTTTGGTCAGCTTGGAGCAGTTGAAGGAAACGTTCTAGCCGTTCTTGTGTTCTACAACTTTCTCGACAATGCAAGTACGGTGATGTTTCGTCGAAGCTGTATCGATACGGTGGGGGATTACAACACTGAACTAGAAACTTGTGAGGATTGGGATCTGTTTCTCCGGATTGCTGAACGCTATCACTTTGCGATCGTTCCAGAGTATCTCATTGGCTATCGGCAATATAGCGGCAGTATGTCTACGAAATGCACCACAATGGCGCACTTTTACGAATTAATTATGTCGCGAGTCTATGCGCGTCACCCGGAGCTACCCAGTTCGGTTCGTCGATGGGCAAACACCGCTTTTTACAACAACTTACTGAGCAAAAGCTATCTTGCGGGCGATTATCGCTTGATGTTTCGGTGGCTCTATCGCAGTTTGAAAGGAGATTTCGCGCTGTTGCTGCGTCCAGGAATTTATAAAGTGACACTGGTTGCGATTTCTAAAGCTCTAACTCGCCCGCTACGGAATTTTACTTCAAAGCGATCAGTTTCAAAGCCGTTATCCCCTTCAACGATCGCGATCGAAACTCAACTCCCCGCTCCTTCACGGTCCAACGTCTGGAAGCCATACGATTTAGTCATCCGATACCGTTGGCAACAGATGGTCAAAACAACTCAGCTTTAGAAACGGAGAGGGGGGGATTCGAACCCCCGTTGAGTTGCCCCAAAACGCATTTCGAGTGCGCCGCATTCAACCGCTCTGCCACCTCTCCAGGTGCATATGCTCAATTAATATACTACAGGAATGAAGCTTCTGGCTCATCAACTTCTAAAGTTGTCCTAAATCCCTGATTTTTTGACCATTGCAATCCGCCCTCTGCTTGGGTTTGGTAAACCTGAACTTGACCCACCTGCAACTGACGCAATGTTTCAGGGTGAATTGTTCGTGAGTAGGCGATCGCAACACTCGGCTGCATTTGTCCTAACAATTTCGGATGCAATCGCCGCCCCGCCCACCAAAGAATCTCATTACCACTTAAATGATTACCTAACGCTTGCCGCTGAATAGCATTCGGCACGTCTTTCAGCCATAACCAGCGTCGTTGTCCAACGCCAAGCTGTAAAATCGTTGGCTCGATGCTCAATGCTTGAATGTCGATTGTGCCTGTTTTAATCACTTGTCCGGTTGTAATCGGTAAATGCTTGCCTTTTTGCGCTGTTAATTGCTGTATTGCTTCAAGTGAGACGGCTGGCTGTTTTTCACCAGAGAAGTCATAGAGCGATCGAATCGGCAAATCTTTGATCAACGTACTCCAACCTTCTGAAGGAGAAGCTGCCACTGCCCAATCAATTCGGTTAACTCCTTCCTTCTGCAAAAACGGCAGAATCGTAAAGCGCACTGCATCAGCATCACCGCTGTTAATCAATCCAACTCGTCCATGATCTTGAATCACCATCACTGGAGTCTGATTCACGGATAATGCGGTGACTTGTAATAAGTTCGATCGCGTATACCAAGCAGGGATAAATACTAAATTGATTCCAACTAAAAGAAACGCCCACCATTGCCGTTGAAAACGGGAAAATATCCAAGGTGTGCAAATCAATCCATACAGTACGAGCATTAATAGAATTGAAATTGTGCCAACTGCGATCGAATTTCCCGGCAACTGACAAACGAATTTCACAACATTAATTAACCCGTGAGTTGGATAGTACAGAAATGGAGTTGTAAGGCTTGCGATCGCAGGAGAAATCAAATTCAATCCCGCGTTAATGATTCCGCCAATGCTGATAAATGAGATCAACAACGTTGCAGCAACATTCGCTGGAATGCAATAGGGGGAAACGATCCCAAATGAAAATAACTGTAAAGGTAATGTCCAGATAAATGCGGCAATTGGAACAGCGATCGCAGGAACGATAACAGTCGGCAACCAGTCCAACCGTTTTGAAAGTGCTGGAACTGTTACCAATAACCCCAACGTTGCTAAAAAGCTAAACTGAAATCCTAAATTCCAAATCCACAACGGCTCTACGATTAGCAAAATAATCGCTGCAATCAACAATGTATTTAACGGCTTGGTGTATCTTTCCAACAGGATTCCAAGCAGAACCGCAAACCCCATGATCACGGCTCGAAATACCGCAGGCTGCATTCCCGTCAGCCCCATAAAAACGATCAATCCTGTCGCACCCGTTCCAACCTGTACTGCTTTAGGAAATCGCCGCGTCAACGCTAACAACACTCCTAAAATCAGCGTGACTTGAAATCCCGATGCCGCCAACGCATGAGACAGACCAATCTTACTAAAGGCATCTTTAACATCAAACGGGACATCAACCACGCGCCCACCGATTACCATTGCGCTGATGAGCGATCCTTCTACATTTCCAAATTGTTTCGCTTGCGATCGCACGATCTCCCTTTGAATCATCCACCATCCCCAAGTCGGCTTCTGATTCGTGTCGAGTAGTCGAATTGATGTTCCTTTCAGCCCTGCAAAGCTGCCTTCTTGCGCCAAGTATTTCTGAAAATCAAATCCGCCCGGATTCATTTTCGGCTTCGGCTTGTAGAGATTCCCTTGAACGGCGATCGCCTGCCCCGGATATAAGTCTTCTCCATCAATCTTTGATAACGTGACGTAGAGCTTGCCGTCTGCTTTCTGCTCTCCAACCTTTGTCACATTGAGCCAAATTTGTCGATTGTCTCTGCGTGTTAACTTCGGCAGCGATTCAACGATTCCCGATACGGTTACTTCCTCCCGCTCTTTCGGGACAAATTGGCTCACGTCGATCGTGCTTGGTTGCGGTGTCCGAATTTGTAAATAAAATCCCGCCGCCAGTCCAATCACTCCCGCAATAATCCAGACTCTTGCGATCGTTCGTCTCAGCTTCAATCTCGAAAGTACAAGCGCACAAATCACACTAGAGATGAGTACGATCGCGCCTCCAAAGGGCACTGCGGTCATTAGCAATCCGACGATGTAAGCCAGGCACCAAACGACCACACTGGTAGAAGCCATCTTTTACTCTTTGTCATGCAGGATCGTGTTTGTGGTGAATTTGATCAGGTTTCTCGCTGCGATTTGAGCGGCTTCTTGCCCCCTAAATCCCCCATTCTGGGGGACTTTGAAGGCTGGAACACTCCTTGAGTTTAGGGAATCCCTTTTCTCTAAGTCCCCCACACGTGGGGGATTTAGGGGGCAACCCAAATCCACAATCGCAGCGAATTTTCTCAATCAAACTCACGCTGACTTAAGAGTGCCCAAAAATTTCAGTAACCACAAAAAAAGGAGTCAGCCGCAGCCAACTCCTAATCAGCTTTTGCAAATGTTTTTAGATCGAGAGTCCGAGCATAATGCCAAATACACCGTGAAGCAAAACGATTCCAGCGATCGCAGTGCCTAAGTAAGCGTGAAACAGTCTCAACCCTGGCTTATTTCCTCCAAATCCCGCCAGCGAAACTGCTCCATTCAAATACAGCAATCCCAACACCACTATCCCCGTCAAGAAATGCGGACTCTCTAGAATCGACTTCTTCTGCATCACCAGCGACAAGATTCCGCCCGTTGCTCCCAGCGTCATAAACAGCACAACTAACGGCATCAGCTTCCGGTGATCCGCCCGATTCTTTAACGCCACTTCCTTATCTTCTGCTAACCGTCCCCGCCATCCAGCCCAAGCCGAATAGCCTCCCATCACCAAAACCACAATTCCCATCATCACCGGATGTCCCCAATGAATGATCGGTTCTGGCAAATTCAAAGAGCGAAAAAATTGCGCGATCGGCTCCAGCATTTCACTCAAGTTTGTACCCATGTTCTCCCTCTTGCATCATCGTCAAGAAATATTAAGAGCATTTTATGGGAAGAAAGGTTCTAGCGCTGAAATTGAAATCGTTTCCTGATAAAAAAGCGATCGCATCTCCAACATTAGGAAGCGATCGCCGTTGCTCACCTTTTTTTCTTCTACTTATGCGCTTTGCTCCTCGTCAGCCATCCGCGCCGCCTTCGCTCTCATCCGAGTCGCGCTGCTCTTCCGAATCCGCTCACTCTTCCGCATTCCGCCCGCCATCTCATATTCCCGACTATCTTTGCCATACTTGAACGCCACTCCGATTAACATCTTGTCAATGAAGTCGCCCAAGCTTTTCTCTAGTTCATCAATCTCCTTTTTCGACGAGTCGAGCCTTGCTAAAGCGAGATTGTAGTCTTCGAGTCGATCGCGCAATCGATTCATCTGCAAACTCATCTGCACCAGACTCCGCGAATCCCCAAAGTCCATTACGGGATCGACTGCTTTCAATCCAGAGATTCGGAGTTCAGCTTTTTCGAGAATTCGGGAGGTTCGTTTCTGACGAGGCATAAATGCGCTCCTTTGTAAACTATTACTGTCAGCTTGGCTCATTTGTACTGTGTTTCAGTTCAGCAAAAAGCGCGAAGAATTATATTTTCTCTGTTAAGATTCTGAAGCAGTTTGAGTAGCTGTGCTGATAATATTTCTTCTTGCTCAGCGTAATCACGATCGGCTTAGCAAAAATGATGCGTTAAGTTGAAAAAATCGCGACGTTCCTAACGACAAGCGCGATTTTTCTAAGTAAAATTTCGATTTTTTGTTAAAAATCACGATGTTTCTAACGACAAGCGCGACGTTCCTAACGACAAGCATGATTTTCTGTTAGAAGTTGCAGTTTTGGTTAGAGCGAAGGGGAAATGAACAACTTAATGCGATCGCTCCATGCTTTACTTCTTTGGGCAGACTGACTGTAACTCCTCATTGATAATTGATCACTTCAAGTTGCTACAAGAAAAACAAGGAGCAAACATGAGACTCCAAACAAGCTGAACCACTGTGTTATCCTCGCACTAACACGCTTCTAAAGCTATTTGTATGACATATTCATCGCCAGTCTTTCACAGCGATCGTGAAATCCTAGGAGGAACGCCTGTCTTCATTGGAACACGAGTTCCCGTCAAAACTCTGATGGATTACCTCGAAGCAGGCGACTCCCTCAACGAATTTTTGGATCACTTTCCCTCCGTCAGCCGCAATCAAGCGATCGCAGCTTTAGAATTAGCTAAAGACTGAAGTAGCAATTGTTGTAATAGTTGCTTCAACAAATCGTCTACCTGAATTGCTTCCGCTCATCCCTAACGTTTACGATGCGTTAGCTACAATTCAACCAGGCGAAGTAATCGAAATCGCAATCTGAACGAATCTTTAATCCCTATCAATTCTTATTGAAATAACAAAAGCGATCGCACTTTCCCTAAACCGCTTCACCCAATACGCGAGTATGCAAAATCTCATTGCTCATTAGAGGTTCTATTTGCGACTCAGATACGACTAAAACTGCGATCGTTTCCCCAATCGCATTAAACACCTCCAAACTATAGCCATCTTCTCCATTAGCTACTGGATGATGTTCTACGATCGTCGCCACATCCCCTCGCTGCAAATGATGTTTCGGAAAATCTTCTCGCAGCGCAACTCTCGTAAATAACTCAAATGCCATATCTAAACTGAATTAACACAGTTCCAAACTACTAAATTCTATCGCTTGTGCTTTTGTGAGAACTGTTTCATGGAGCGATCGCTAGCAACCATCAACTACTACTTGCGATCGCTCCCTTCCTCTCTAAACCACCTCAACTTTCTCCGTCTTCAACAGCGGAAACCCTAACTCTTCGCGCTGTTTCAAATAAAGCTGCGCTACCTGCCGCGCCAAATTCCGCACCCGTCCGATATACCGCGCCCGTTCCGTCACCGAAATCACCCCACGCGCATCCAGCAAATTAAACGTATGCGAACACTTCAGCACCTGATCATAAGCAGGCAACACCAGCCCACGCTGCATCAGTTGTTCTGCCTCCTGCTCATACAACTTAAACAACGTAAACAGCAACTCCGGATTCGATGCCTCAAAGTTATACGTCGAACACTCAATTTCCCCTTGCAGATGCACATCCCCATAAGTAATGTCATCATTCCACTGAATATCGAAAATCGAGTTCACCCCTTGCAGATACATCGTCAACCGCTCTAACCCGTAAGTAATCTCGATCGACACCGGACGACAATCCAGCCCCCCACACTGCTGAAAATAAGTAAACTGCGTCACCTCCATCCCATCCAACCAAACCTCCCAACCGACCCCCCAAGCACCAACCGCCGCATCCTCCCAGTTATCCTCAACAAACCGAATATCATGATCCTCCGGCGTAATCCCCAACGCCTTCAGCGACTCCAAATAAATCTCCTGAATATTGTCAGGCGACGGCTTAATCAAAACTTGGTACTGATAATAATGCTGCACCCGATTCGGGTTCTCACCATACCGCCCATCCCCCGGACGACGGCAAGGTTCCACATAAGCCACCGCCCAAGGCTCAGGACCGATCGCCCTTAAAAACGTATGCGGACTCTTCGTGCCAGCCCCCTTCTCCGTATCGTAAGGCTGCACCACCAAACAACCCCGCTCCGCCCAAAACCCATTCAGCGTCGAAATCACACTCTGAAAATTCACGATTTCCTATCCTCGTCAACCAAATTCACTTGCCCATTGTCGCGTAAAGCAAGCCGTAGCGGTTGTTTGAGAACAGATTAGAAAAAACTTTCAAAACGCTATTGACACCCTCCTTCTCTTCCGGCTATATTGATTAAGCGGTGAGGGAAGCCGAGCGAAAGCGACGCACTTCATCAGTGCCTGAACCTATACAACAGAATAGTTTAGAAGCCAGAGAAAGGAAAGCCTTCGTCAAGAAAATGTTCCTAAGTGTTTAGGAACCGGAAGGAAAACCGGAAATAATTACCAGAGCTACAAACATCTATTACAACATGGAGAGTTTGATCCTGGCTCAGGATGAACGCTGGCGGTATGCTTAACACATGCAAGTCGAACGGAAGACTTCGGTCTTTAGTGGCGGACGGGTGAGTAACGCGTGAG
>NZ_JAMPLL010000016.1:0-98434 GCF_039962495.1 Leptolyngbya sp. AS-A5
CAGGTGCTTAGATAAAGCTCCCTCATTGCGCGATGCAATGGAAGCAGTGCTCAAAGATGCAACCGCTTAATCTCAAAACTATCGCTGCCGCAAACTTACAGGCGACCGCTATAATAATCTGCTTCATAAAGTTCTGGCTGGCTGACTTCAAGTTCTGTGTTCATCTAAACCTCCAGGAATCTAATGTTGAATCGTGAATTTTAGCGATCGAAGTCAAACAAATCACTCTCTAAAACTTCAGCGATCGAGTAAGGACATCCGTTTGGAAAAACCTTAACCGAAATATCTGTCTCGATATTCGCTTGCTTAACTGCATCTTCGTAGCACTCTTCAAACACTTCCTCAAGATAGCGTTTGAGACTTGGTGAATCTTTCAGCGATCTTCTAATTCGTCTTCGATGCTCTTCGATGCTCAACTTTCAACTTCTTGAGCGCTGCTCAGGTTGATACTGCCATTTCAATAGATGTAATAAGATAACGACTAAATTATTTTCTAAAGCGTATCGCCAACTTCTCCCGATCGCCTCAATTTCATCGAGTAGATTTGTCCAGTCAACTTGGTCATAGTTTTGATGTTTCAGCTTTTCAACTGTGTCTTGAATCCACAAATAATAATCAGCTTCATACAGTTCTGACTGGCTGACCTTCAGCTCTGTATTCATGTGAACCTCACCGCGTTGTAATTCTCGCAATTCTATGCAATGCTGCCGCGCTTTCGAGCTTCTTTGTAAGAGGTTCCGACATTTCGCAAACCGGCTTTAATCATCTGCTGTTCCAGCAAGGCAAAAAATCGCGCACGATCGCCCCCTCGCACGACTGCCTGATTGTGCGCCTCTGCCAAAGCAACCGGATAACCATATCCTTTCTGCACCTGAGCTAAAACCAAACTCAATGCAGAATTCAACAGTGCTGAGTTCTCTGCCACCCAAGCAGGAACCTCAACTCGCGCAATCTCACTGCCTACATTCACATAGCAAAAATGAATGGTATGATCGCCATAAAACTCTTGAATTCGCGCCGAACTTTTCCACAAAGGACTGCGCTGACCTGGCTCCAACAACATCCCCCAAATTGCCGCATCTTTGAGCGGATCTAACACTTGGCAAGGCGCTCTATCCACCACTTCACTACAATGCGTCGCACAATCAGGAGCAAGATATGCACAACTTTGAAGCCGCAAAAAGTTCATAGCTTCTCCGCTTCGGGATGCGCTGATATAACCCACCAAAGGAACCTCGATCGCTCTCAACTGATCCCAAGCTGCAAGAATCGGCGCAAGAATACGATCGCGAGCCTCAGTTGGTAACTGCTCCAAAAACCAATAAATCAGCGATCCATCTACCAGCGAAATCGTCGGCGCACTCATTTCATCGCTGATTGCCTGCGCTAATTCTGCAAGCATCTGCACTTCTAACGCGGTTCGCTGATAGCCCATCCATTCCTCAGTCCGAATGCCCCATTGTCGAGAAACGTAGAGATCTTCAGGACGATAAAACACTTCTGGCAAACTATCGAGCAAGGGGAGTTTACTTTGCCCGTAATGCAGAATGATGCGACCCACATTAATCAAATAGCAATAAGCAATTTCGTGATGGCTGGGTGCGATCTGAGAGCCATCTGTCGCGATCACGGTATGAGCAAAGGGAGCAGGATCGATCGCAATCCGCGTATCCAACGGTTCGATCGGGATCGCTGCGGTAAAACTCAGCCGATCGCGCCACAATTGCTGCATCTCAGTTAGTTCGGCTTGGCGATCGAACGCTTGTGCCATCAGCAAGTTTGCGCGATCGAGCCGTTGCCGCGTTGCGGTTGCTTCTAGGGTTAGCTGTTGACTAATCCCTTGCATCTGTTGAGCCAGTTTTGTCAGATCTAGCATGACAGTAATTGCGAACTACCCTCATCCTAGAGCTAAGTTGGAAGTTTCAGTACGTTTAAGCTGAATGTAATCAGCGTGAGGAAAGTGATAAAGCCGATCGTATCCAATAAGGTTGTCACTAACGGCCCGCTAACCAAAGCCGGATCAAGCTTCAACCGCTTCAATCCCATTGGTAAAAGTGTTCCGAGGGTCACGGCAACAATGCTATTGGATGCCATAACGATCGCCGCCACAACTCCGACCCAGCGTTCTTCTGGCTTTGTCCAAATCAGTGACAAGATAAACATCGTTAGACCCAATGCCAAAGCGGTTCCGAGTCCTGCAAGGAGTTCTTTTCGCAGAATTCGCATTGTGTCTTGAGAAGTGACTTCACCGATACCGAGCGATCGGATGGTGACCGTCAGCGCTTGAATGCCAACCGTTCCCCCAGTATTCGAGAACAATGGCATGATCACCGCCAGCACCGGAACGGCTGCGATCGTCGATTGAAACGGCGAAATGGCGCTAGAAGCCCCGATATACAGCGCCATAATCCCTAACAGCCAAGGCACACGATTTCGCAGCTTTTCGATCGGGGTTGAAAGCGATGACTCATCACCGCCACCCCCCGCGAGTTTTTGAATATCTTCGGTGGCTTCTTGTTCAAGGATGTCCACCACATCATCGACGGTAATGATCCCAACCAACCGATCTTCACGATCAACCACTGGAACCGCTAATAAGTCATAGCGCTTCATCAATTGCGCCACTTCCTCTTGCTGCATTTCCGTCCGCGCTTTGATCACGCGATCGCTGCCAATGTCTTCAATTTTGGCATCGGGGATCGAGAACACTAACTGCCGCAACGATACAACTTGCTTAAGCTTGCGGTTGTTGTCGGTGACATAGGCGTAGTAGATCGTTTCTTTATCCCGGTCAGCCAGTCGAATTTTGCTCAATGCTTCTCCGACGGTTAAACCTTGCCGCAGTCGAACATACTCGGTCGTCATTACCCGACCTGCGGTTCCTTCGGCATAGCCCAAAATCGTCGCTGTGGCTTGCCGTTCTTCCGGGCTGAGTTGTTGCACCAAGCGTTTAACAATTCCAGCAGGCAACTCATCGAACAACTCTGCCCGATCGTCCGGACGCATCGATTCAACAATTTGGCACACCTGAGCATTATGCAGAGAACCCAGCAGCGACTCTCTAACTTCGGGCGGCAGATATTCAAACACATCCGTTGCCTGAGTTTTGTTCAGAAGCCGAAACGTAATCGCTTGCTTTTCAGGTTCGAGTCCGGTGATGTAGTCGCCTACATCAACCGCAGGCAGTTCGTTGAGTTCGAGCTTCAGACGGTTGAGATCCGAAATTCCTCTGAGCGTTGCTCGACTGTCTTGAGTCAGCATTTAACTTTCCTCCTCGATCTTCCTCGCGCTGGAAGACCAAGGCATCCAGGCTAGAAAGTGTACTTTGTTATAGATAAATGGACTTCGTCCATGAACTTTGAAGAATTCAACATCAATACCCCTAGCGGGGATTGCTACGTTTATGCTAACTCTGAAACAGCAATTTCACAATGTTTCCGAGAACACGGAGAGCGAAATCCCGTCTTTGGAAGCACCATAGCGCGATCAAGGATCTACCCTAGTTGGTATCATTTCTCTTTCCAGCTACGGGTCACAAAAACAGGATAAGTTGCGACACAAATGATTCGAGGATTTGTTCTTTTTAATCTAGTCTGGTTTATCGTTAGCGGTTGCCGATCGCCCGAACCCCCGTCAGTTGCAGTTTCCCCTTCTCCGACTGTCGCGACTTCCAAAGCGTCTCCTAAACCTGGTGGTAGGACGATTACGGTAAATATTTTTCAGCTAGATAGCCAGTGCAACAAATTCATCACCTCAAAAGAGACGATCGTGGCGAATCAACCTGTGACTCAGGCGATCGCGAAAACATTGGAAAAGGCAAATAGTGAAAGCTTAGGAGTGGCAGGATATCGGGTCAAAGTGGCATCTAGAGTTGCGACTGTTGATTTCCGCCCGATTCCAAATGCGCGTCGATCGCTGCTCTCGCTGGCAAATTGCGAGCAGTTATCGCTGTTTGGTAGCGTGCGGCGAACGCTGACACAAAATCCCGCTTTAAAGATTAAGTCGGTGCGATTTACCGATCGGGGTCAATTAATCAAACCGAGGTAGAGTTCATATCGATTCAAAAAAATGCTGCCACAGATTCTGCGTTGACCCGAAATCCCGTAGAGACGTGATTAATCACGTCTCTACGGGATTTCGCTATTTCTGTCTTTGGGAGAATCTAAGATCAATCTGTGATTTCTTAAACTATGGGCAAACTCGCTCTAGGATGCTCGGTATCGATTTGTATTTTCGTTCTTGTACACTTGATAATAAAGGTTAAGGGTTGTAAGCAATATGGATGTAAAGCTCGTCCTACTGGTACTCTCCGGTGTGTTCACGGTTGCCTGTCTTTTCTTTGGGACGCGCAACGGTTTTTATGATACAGATAACTATCATGGCAATGGCTCAGCGCATTAGCATCAGAGCCAGAACGCGGAAGACAGGGTGAAAAATCTACCCTGGATTCCAAATTCAGGATGTATGAATTCTGAGTTTTTCTAGGGTGGATACGTGACGCAATTGGACTGTTTTCCTTACGGTGCGGGACATGGCGAAGAAGGAGTCTGTCTTCTCGTTCGTATGGGTCCCTATCGGATTCTGCTCGACTGCGGGCTGTCAGATATTTCTGCGCTCACGGATGGGAGTGCAGTCTTAAATCCTCCTGACCGCGCTCCGGCAGATGTGGTGTTGTGCAGTCATGCTCACTCGGATCACGCTCAAGGTTTACTCAGTTTGCATCGCGCTTTTCCGCAGTTACCGATTTATGCCAGTGAAGTGACGACAGAGCTATTACCGCTTAACTGGCTGGATCAACCGGGTCTAATTCCGCAATTTGTTCATGCCCTGCCTTGGCGATCGCCGGTTGAGTTTCAGGATGGGCTAACGGCTGAACTATTTCCGGCGGGTCATCTTCCCGGAGCAGCGGCGATTTTGCTGACGTATACGCCGCATCAGGGTCGATCGCACTCGATTTTATATACGGGGGATTTCTTTTTATCGAATTCCCGCTTAGTAGAAGGCTTGCGGCTAGAGGAACTGCGGGGATTGCGCCCGGATGTGGTGATTATCGAAGGCTCGTATGGAACGGCACGATTTCCACATCGACGGCAACAAGAAAATCAGATCGCTGAAAGAATGAGTCGGGCGTTGAGCGATCGGCGGTCGGTTCTCTTGCCGCTGCCGATGGTTGGACTTGGGCAAGAATTGTTGATGCTGCTGAGGAGCCATCACTCGTTTACCGGACGCGATTTAGATATCTGGGTGGATGGTCGGGTCGCGTCTGGGTGTGATGCCTATTTGGCGCTTTTACCGCACTTGCCTGCTTCGGTGCAGAACTTTGCCAAGCATCAATCGCTGTTTTGGGACGATCGCGTTCGTCCACGGGTGCGACGACTGCATCCAGAACAACGACCGTTAGTCGGTGAGTCGCCTTGTATTGTGCTGACGGATTTTTCAACAGATTGGCAGGAATTTTGCGAGGATACGCCAGAGCGCTGGTTAATCCTACTGCCGCAACATCTAGAAGAAGGATTGATTGATATCCCACGGAAGTATGCGATCGAAACGTATCTGCTAGCACAACATTGTGATGGGGCAAGTACCACGCAGTTTATTCACAATCTGCGTCCCCAACACGTTATTTTCGTTCACGGTGATCCGAACTATCTATCGGATTTAGCTGGATTAGAGGAATTGCACAACCGCTATCATCTACATTCCCCTGCTTCAGGTAACTTGGTTGAGTTACCAATCGGAGAAACCTTCCTTCAGCCTGCTCCGCCGGAGACAACTTATGAAGGTGAACTTGCCGAGGTTGGAACGGTGGTGACGATCACGCTTCCGGAGGCAATCACAAACGACCCGAGATGGCGATCGATTTCTGACACTGGGCTGATTGAGGCGCGTTGGCAGGGTCAGGATTTAGTCTTGCGGGGGTTGTCTCAGCGCGAGTTAATGACGCAAAATACCGAACGATCGCCGTCTTGGATGGATAGCTCTGAGAAAGCTTGTTGTTTTCGCTGTCGGCATTTTCGGGGGCAACGCTGCTGGAATCCGAGATCACCGTTGTTTAATTTTAAGGTGACACCGGATGGATATTGTCCAGCGTTTGAGGCGGCTCAAAGCGCAAACACTACATGGAGCGAAGCGAATGAGCCGACTCGCGAAGATGTGGATCAAGCTCCGGGATAGCAGACCTTTGTACCGCCTAAACCACAGTAGCCATTGGGATTTTTAGCGAGATACTGCTGATGGTAAGCTTCAGCGTAATAGAATTCAGGCGCGTCTAGAATCTCAGTGGTAATTGCTTTGTATCCTGCTTTTGCGAGTTCTTCCTGGTAGGTCTTCAGAGAAGCTTCTGCTGCCTTGCGCTGTTCGTCGTTGTAGACATAGACTCCTGATCGATACTGAGTGCCGACATCATTTCCCTGGCGCATTCCTTGAGTCGGATCGTGGCTTTCCCAGAATACTTTCAAGAGTTGCTCGTAACTGATGACTTTCGGATCGTAAGCCACTAATACAACTTCATTATGTCCGGTCATGCCAGAGCAAACTTCTTGGTAAGTCGGATTTGGAGTGCTCCCTGCGGCATAACCAACGGCAGTCGTGTAAACGCCTTCTTGCTGCCAGAATTTTCGCTCTGCACCCCAGAAGCAACCGAGACCAAAGACGGCGGTTTCAATTCCAGGCGGGAAGGGAGGCTTGAGCGGATGGCCATTGACGAAATGCTTCGCGGGCACGGGCATTGGTTCCGATCGACCTTTTAGCGCTTCATCGGGAGTAGGAATCGCCAGTTTTTTGCCAAATCCAAATAACACCATTGCTTTTTCTCTTAGGTTCATACTTCTTAATTTTAGCGTGAACCTTGGGTGGGATTTGTAGGGTTATCTGGGGTGGAGAGTGGGGAGTAGACTATTTGCACTTCAATTTGGTTGAATCAATCTGGAATTGAATCGTAGAAATGCGACTTTTTCCTGAGAGTTCTTGTGCGCCCAAGAGGTAGCCATCTGCTTTGAGTTCGTCCACAGTGCGCCAAAGAATTTGGTTATTTCGAGAAGAATTACTGCCGAGTAAATCAAGGTTTTTGAACAAGTATCGTTTAGAAACAGAGATGAATTGTCCATCGGTTAAGCTATCCCATTTCATTCGACTTGCTAGATAGATGAGAAGCTTGGTCTTATAATCGCACTTCGCGTTCGTACCCAGTCGTTGAGTAATGTCGAACTGATTCGGAAAAAGGACACAATCCCCGTTTCGAGAACCGTCAAAAAACTCTAGAGAGATCGTGTAAGAATCTGCCAATTCATAAGTGTAATCTGCGGCTTTTGTAATATCAAAATCCCGCGGAGCAGTATCTACTTCATAATCTTTGATTCGCAGAATGCTTTTAATCATGACTTTTGCGCCACGATTTTGGTGCATTTTTTTGAACGATTGCGCTAATACTAATTCGGTTCGATGCAGCGTGACCAAATCTCGATTCAGTTGCGAGCGCAGCTTCGACGCAAATCCGCCATCCTTTGTGCGGGTGTATCCCAAACTTTCAAGTAAATCATTCGATCGAAACGTCACTGTTCCGCCGTTTTGCTGTTGGGCTGCCAATTTGTAGAGATACAGCACGATCGAAATCTGACGCGGATTCAGAAACGTCATCAACGCCATAAACATTCTTTGAATCCGGCGATCGTGGACTTTTTCTAATCCATTGCTTACGCCTTTCCGGATACAAGCCGCCCAATCGAGCTTGGCATATTCGGTTTTTAATTCTATTAACTCTTCTTCGGTCAAATTTTCTAGCGGCACTCGACGAATCACAGCAAATTCGCTTTCGTCCTGAGCATCCGCCTCCACCCGCATCTCCAAGTAATAGCCGTTAGCATCCGATCGCAAAATCGGCAGTCGTACATCTGGATTGCGGATGGATGCGCTGGCTCTGGGCAACACCATCAAAAGTTGACTATCGACGGGAAAGGCTGCTTCTAGTGGTTTCATCGCTCTCGAAGATTCTAGACCCCACATATAGTGCCCTACCCTCGGAGTTTTGTCTAGAGGTTAAACGCTATATCTGGAGATTTAGTGCCGGAATGATCCAGGCTGCCCCTATCGCTAGTAGTAATTTCACTCAGTTCTGTAACGCCTGCGTCTGATTTCGATCGCGATCTCTGTAACTGCCGCGTCGATCTTTTCCCTGTAACTCTGTCGTTGATTCGATCCAGGGGTGAAGCTATTTTACGCGATCGCATCCCTCACAAACTCCCTAATTCCCCCGCTCCCCACTTCCCACTGCCTATTCCTCCCCCGTCCAACTTCCCACCTAACTTGTGCCTCTAACTCACCTATCACTCCCCCGGATCGCTGATCCATCCCCTCTTGAGCCTCTGCTGGATCAGTGTTAATCTGCTTTCCACGTCGGTAATGTTTAACCTGCATGACCCGACTGACCTTGTTTGTCTCGAATTAGATTGCGCGATTTCAGGCGACTACCACCGCTTCAAGAAGTCCGCCAATCTAGAATTTCAATTGCATAAGCAAAACCCCTCAAGCTTCCCTACCACAGTCAGCCAAAGGGGTTGATAACCTTGTTTGCCCAAAAAGATTGGGCTTGATTTCTATGTCTAGATATTGTATCAGGTGCGGCACGTCTGCGCCAGGTTCGTGTGCGAATTTATGTCAGAAGGAGCAGGACTGATGGTAACTTCCCTCAGAATTGCTTCTTCTGAAGTGGCAAAATCGATCGAGGGCTACCTTGCGCCCGATCACGAACAAGAATGGTTAATGAGCGGTGTCGATTCGGAGATTATTCGCCGGAATGTACGATCGCTGTATGATACCGATTTTGATCCATTTACTCGCGAGGCAAGCTATCCGATCGCTGAGCGGCTGAATTGGAAAGTGACGCGATTTGGTCAACAAGCGCGGGAATCGGTGCGGGGCTGGTGGGTAAGCGGAATTGATCCACTTAACAACTGGCAGCGGATGGAGTGGGGACGGTTTAAGCCCGATGCCGATACGCCGATCGTAGATCGCACGAAAAGCAAGCCCGCAAAATATCTCAGTCCCAGCCTGGGTAAAGGGTCTAGCCGATTGATTCTGCTCGATGTACCCATGCAGATTTGGCAGAAGGTTGCAGAACGGTTTGAGATCGAAATTGCTGGAGCAACGAACTTTTGGGAATGGGTTTGGCGCAATAATTTGCCGATCGTGCTCACCGAAGGCGAGAAGAAAGCGGGTTGTCTGTTGAGTTTGGGGTATGCCGCGATCGCGCTTCCCGGAATTTTTAGCGGCTATCGGCGCGAAACTCGGCAACTAATCGCAGAACTCGGTCATTTTGCCACGACTCAAAGAACCGTTCATATCTGCTTCGATTACGAAACAAAACCGCGAACCTTACAAAATATTTTCCTTGCGACTTCTCGTTTAGGACAACTCTTAACCAATGCGGGCTGTCAGGTTAAAGTTATTGCACTGCCAGGTGCTGAAAAAGGCGTTGACGATTTTATTGTGGCTCATGGTCATGCTGCATTTGCAAAACTATATGAATCAGCGGTTGAGCTTGAGTTTTGGCAGGCATCAAAATTATGGTCACTAACCTATACACCCTCACTTACATTAAATCAGCCGTATTTAGGAGATCTTCCTTATCCCGAATCTGGTTTAGCTTGTATTAAAAGTGCTAAAGGAACCGGGAAAACAACAGCTCTACAAGGATTAATCAAAACGGCAACCGTTGCCCCTGGCGCAGCGAAAGCTGCCCGCAAAGTTCTGGTGATCACCCACCGCATTCAACTCGGTAAAGCAATTTGTCAAAGTATTGGGATTGATTGGATTACTGATGCGCTGAATTCGGAAAATCCGGGCAGCTATGGATTGTGTATTGATTCGCTGCATCCGAACTCGCGCATCCGGTTTAATGCGGCAGAGTGGGAAGGTGCGATCGTCATTCTCGATGAAGTCGAACAAGTGTTATGGCACGCGCTCAATAGTGCAACTTGCTACAATCAGCGCGTCAGAATTCTCGAAACCCTGCGCGAATTAATTGAGACTGTACTGGCAACCGATGGATTGGTGATTGCACAAGACGCAGACTTGTCAGATGTCAGCATCGATTACTTACGCGGATTGGCAGAAACTCCGGTAACACCCTGGGTTGTGGTGAATCAATGGAAGCCAGAAATTTCTTGGAATGTTTCGCTATACGACACGAAAAATCCTGCACCTTTGATCGATCGCATGGAATCCGTTCTAAAAACTGGAGCCGTTTTCGTCTGCGTCGATTCTCAGAAAGTCCGAGGTCGCTGGAGTTCTAAGAATTTAGAAACTTACCTCAGATTGCAGTTTCCCGAAAAGCGCATTCTCCGAATTGATAGCGAAACTGTTTCCGATCCGGATCATGCTGCTTATCACATTGCTGAACGCATTAATGATGTTGTGGGTAATTACGATGTCGTTTTAGCAACACCCACGATCGGAACGGGAGTCTCGATCGATGTCCGCAATCACTTCAAAGGGGTATTCGGTATCTTCCAAGGGGTAACTCCAGATTCGGAGTCCCGGCAAGCTTTAGCGAGAGTCCGTGAACCGATTCCTCGCTACATTTGGGCAGCACATTTCGGCCCTGGAAAAATTGGTAATGGAAGCTGTAACTACCGCGATGTCGCGCAATCGGTGACGAAATCGGTTCAGTACAACATTGCATTGCTAAAAGATATCGATTTTGATTTGGATGAGCAGAGTAACCCGATCGCGCTGCGGACTTGGGCGAAAATGGCGGCACGAGTGAATGCGTCTCTGTGGCGCTATCGGCGCGAGTTTCGCAATGGGCTACTGCTCGAAGGTCATACAGTGACATTAGTCACAGACGATTTAACGAAGATGTTTGGACAGTTACCGATCACAGATCAAATGGTGACTCAACTAAAGACGGGCGTTCTGAACATTCCAGGCTTTGAGTTCTTGGAAGCACGGCATGACTTGAAAGTGTGCGATCGCATTGCTCAGGTGATTTCTGCGATTCGGACTCGCAATCAAACCGCAGAAGCGATCGCGGTTTCCGATTCTCCAGAAATCACTCCAGCAGAATATTACGAACTCAAAGAACAAGCAGAACAAACCGTTCAGAAACGCTACAGTAAACGCAAGCATGAACTGAAGCGTAAATACAACGTTGAAACGATCACACCAGAGATCAAACTCAAAGATGATGATGGCTGGTATACACAATTGCGATTGTATTACTACCTGACTCGCAATCCAGAATATGTCCGACTCCACGATATGCAAGAGATCGAAGACCATCTAGAGCGCGGAGACGGCAAAATCTCCATTCAGGATGTCAAACTCCTAACCGCTCAAGTCGAAGCATTACGATCGCTAAGAATCCTAGAATTTCTCAAGCCCGGAGAGAAGATTCTCGCAACCGATGATTTGGTTCAATTCGTGGCAACAACGGCATTAGAGTGCCGCGACGACATGAAAGCGCTCTTTAGTTTCACCGTGACCGAGAAGCTGGCACCGATCGCGATTGTTCAAACCCTACTCGGCAAAATTGGAGTCAAACTCACCTGTACAGGTCGAGCTGTTGCACCGGATGGACGGCGCGGCGGATTGCGAATCTACAAATACTTTCCACCCCAAGACGATCGCGACTCAATTCTGGCGGAATGGGAAAAGCAGGATCTTGCAATGCTACAAACGCTGATGGAAGTTACAGGCTGTAATGATTTCTCGGAGATCGATGAGTGGATTGAGCAATCTGCCTAGCCCCGCCTAACCCCATTGTGCTTGGGGAAGGGTGCGATTACCTGCTCTGGCTAGGATCTGGGATAAGCTGAAGTTGTTCGATGAGGGTGATGGTTCTAGCTCCGATTTAGTTCTTTTGCTAGAACCATCACCTCATTCCGAAGCTTCATCGCTTTTACTGAAAATTGACAAGTCGAGCAAAGCCTTTTGGATCAAGACTTGCACCCCCCACCAAAGCACCATCAATCTCCGGTTGCGCCATAATTTCATCAATATTCTCAGGCTTGACCGATCCACCATATTGGATCGTGACATTCGGATTACTCAACCGACTGCGAATCAGCCCGATCACGCGATTCGCTTCGATCGATTCACAAGTATCTCCAGTTCCGATCGCCCAAATCGGCTCATAAGCAATCACTAAATTGTCTTGATCCACGCCCGCCAAATCCTTCTCAAGCTGAGCGAAAATCACCGCTTCAGTCTCACCTGTATCCCGTTGCTGCTTACTTTCACCCACACAAAGAATTGGCTTCAATCCAGCACTTTGAGCCGCTTTCAGCCGCAGATTCACCGTCTCATCCGTTTCGCCAAAATACTGTCTCCGTTCGCTGTGCCCGATCACCACATAGCGAACTCCTAATTCTGTCAGCATCGACGCTGAAATCTCGCCCGTGAAGGCTCCCGTCTCTGCCCAATGCACGTTCTGCGCCCCGACCTGAATCCGACTTCCGTGCAAATTCTTCGACAACACTGCTAAATCAGTAAACGGCACACACAGCACTATTTCTCGATCGTCAGGTGTGTTCTCCAACTGAGGCATGAATCCCTGCAAAAACTCCAGCGTTTCTGCCTGGGTTTTGAACATTTTCCAATTGCCAGCAATGATAATTTTTCGCACGGTCTGTCAGCTTATTAAATTGCATTTTCCAGTCTACGGCTTCGCGGGGACAGTTTTGGAGTGGAATCGGGAGCGATCGCTCCCGATTCTGTTGCCTTTAGAGCGCTAGCGCACCCGGACGAATTTGAATCTGCCAGTTTGGATCTTCAACCGTTTGCACAAATTGTGCGTTTGTAATGGTGATTCCGTCGAGCAACCAGATCGCGTTCTGACCGGTCGATCGATTCCGCCAAATCACATCAGCTTTGCCATCTCTGCTCGTATCGCGTGCGCCGATAATCTCCCAATTCAAGTCAGGAAGCTGAGTCAGGAGACCCTGATTCGAGGTCGTCGCGCCATTTAGAAGCCAGACCGCATTCTCACCCGTGGCAGTGTTGCGCCAGATTAAATCTGCTTTGGCATCCCCGCTGGTGTCGCAGACATCAACAATTTGCCAGTTCAGATCTGAAACGGTCGTCAGGAGTTGGCGACTCGTTACGGTAATTCCATCCATTAACCAGACGGCATTTTCACCTGTCGCTCGATTGCGCCAAACGAAATCTGATTTCCCGTCGCCGCTAGTATCCCGCACTGCAATGATTTCCCAATTCAAATCAGTGGTCACCGGGAGAAACTGAGCGCTAGTGAGGGTCGTCCCGTTAATCAGCCAGATTCCGTTTTCGCCGGTCGCAGCATTGCGCCAAGCAATATCCGCGCTGCCATCGCCGTTAAAGTCGGCAAAATCGGCAACCTCCCAGCTTGTGTCAGTAGTCGTGAGAAATGCGCGACTCGTAACGACGGCGTTTTCAATCAACCAAATTCCAGTTTGTCCTGTGGCGGAGTTTTGCCAGAAGATGTCGGCTTGCCCGTCGTTGTTGAAGTCGCGTGAACCCACAATCTCCCAGTTGAGATCAGCTTGTGGTGTGATAAAGACGGCTTGCCCGATCGCCGTGCCATTCATTAACCAGATTGCATTCTCACCTGTAACACCATTGCGCCAGAGCAGGTCGGTTCTACCATCGGCGTTGAAATCGCGGGTGGAGACGATTTCCCAGTTAGGTCCAGCTGTCGTCGTAAGGCCAGTCGCACTTACTTGCGTCCCATTGATCAACCAAATTGCACTCTCAGTCGTTGCCACATTGCGCCAGGGCAAATCAACGCCGCCGTTGCCATCAAAATCGGGAATCTCGCAGTCGGTAGGATTTGTGAATGTCACCCCAGGTGCAAGTACGAGGTTTACCGCTGCGTTCCGTGGGCTTCTGTCAGCATTGGTCGGAGTGTCAAGATTAATTTGAATCGTTTTATCAGCAGCGGTTGGCGAGTTCAGTCTGGTGAGCGTGATGCTGCCTGTGGTTTGTCCAGGCGCGATCGTGATCGTTTGTGACGAAAGCCGATAGTCGATGTTGTTCTGGGCTGTACCACCGACAAGGAGCGGAATAGTGACTGCTTTGTCGGTCGCGACATCAATACTTGCTGTGATCGTGGAGCTACGCGACGAAATCACGCCGGTCGTTGTGGGGAATTCGACCAGCGGCGTGTAGGTTCCAGAAAAGGTGCTAATCGAAAGGTTATTGATTTCGTGGAAGTTGGTGGATCCTCCTGTTGAAGCCGCAAAGCCAAACTTGAAGGTCGTGGGCAGGGGGCTATCGCCTGAGCTGAGATTCTGGGTAACGTTGAGATTGGAAATAAAGGTCTCACCGCTGTCGAAAACAGCATTGCCATTGACATCGAGTGCTACAGAAAGCAGCCCGGCAGTCGTCAGATCAATCTTGGCTCGCCGAGCATTGCCCTCTCGACTTGTGGCTGTGGGAACATCAATGCGGCTTCCAGCAGGTAGAGCAACGCTTTGTAGGAGTGGATAGTTCAGTCCTTCTCGACCGCGAACGGTGATCGATTGAGGTCTGTTGCCGATCCCCGCTGCTCCGGCTTCGCTGGTCGAAAAGTTACCGAACTCATCAAAGCCGACTCCCAAATATCCGCCCACAATTCCGACGGCACCAGTAGACGAGTCTGAGGAGTAGCCCAAGCTGCGTCCCACTGCACCGCCTGCAGTGGGACTCTGAGTGCCATCGATTAAAAAGAAGCTGATACCATCAGCACTGCTTCCCCCATAAGCGTATAAATCAAACTCGACTGACAGCCCTGATGCAGCATTCAGGGGTTTGTTGTAGATCACAAAGGAGCCTTGACCCTGGGTATTGTTGGTGAGGCGGAGTGCGCCACTGCCGGGAGCATCTGCGCCACCGCCAGCAATTCCACCCGGGGAAGCAGAACTGCTGCTACGAGCGGTCAAAATTGGGGGAAGTGCTCCAGCTTGACTGATACCAGGGAGCCAATTGAATTGGCTAACATCTGCATTTCTGAAAGATTCAGTAAGGATATTTTGTCCTGCCATTATCTAGAGCCAAAAATTTTGTACTCTTTCTAATTACCATTTTCGGCGAGTTCTTTTTATCGAAATCCGTACAGCCTACACTGAATTTTCAAACAGATCGTGTAGGAAAAGCAGGTGCTTTATCTCTGCTTTAAAAACTCACATTGTCTCAAAAAATCTTTAGAAATTAGGCGCTGAGCTTGCGGTATGGAGAGGATTCGAGTGTCTAAGCCATTCTACTGAAAAGTTTCAGCAATAGGAGAAGAAATAATATTCATCAATCAACATTGTTGATTGATGAATATATTAGGTCTTGCAGAAACTGATTTTTTCTAATCGAAGTTGTTAAAGTTATTGAAAGTCTAAATAAGAAATTTGAATCTCCTTACAGCACAGAAATCTTTACAGATTCAGTGCCATTGCCATTTGCACTGCTCCCATACTGACCGTTTGATAAATCAGTTTCAGGGTTTCCATTGCGGCTTGATTCGCAGGCGGGTCGATTTTGAGCGGAATTGTTCCTAACACATCTAAAACCGTTTCGCTGCTAGGCGGCGGAGTGATGACGATTAAGGAAGGCTCAAGCTGATCGCTGTAGTTCCAAAATTGATCAGGATTCAGGGGGGCGATCGCTCGAATGATCGCGTTCTCTGATGCAATCGCGCTTTCTTCTCCGGAGCTGCGAATCTGACGCAGTGTATTAATAATTTCTTCTTTGCTGCGTCCGCGCAGTTGGAACAACACAAACGGATCTTCTCCGAAGCGATCGCCCAGCAAATAGTAAACGGCTCCAATATGCTTGCAAGGATTTGCCGGATCAGGACAGGAACAGCGACTATGAATCGCGGATTTGTCGTATGGAAATAGGCTCAATCCATTAGCAATAAAGACATCTTGAATGTTCTGCGGCATTTCTCCAGCTAGGAGTTTGGCAGAAAAGATTGCCCGTTCTGCCATCGATTCGATCACATAGCCCCATTCTTCATCAGTAAAGCGATCGAGCGAAAATGACACTTCATACGGTTCGGGTGCCGTTCCTTGCACTTTTGCGATTACTTTTGCGCCGTTGAATTCGAGACTGAGAACGTTTCCCTGACGCGCGTAGTTTCTCGCTCGTGCTAATCGCTGTGTAAATCCAATGCGCTCTAACAAATCAATCCACTGTTGTACCCACCATTCACGGTTAGGTTGTACGTAAGAATCACTCATCGGTTTAATCCTCTATCACAGCGCTACGATCAAGCAAGAGTAAATCTCGAAGCTGATCGGTATTTAATTCAGTCAGCCAGTTTTCACCTGTACCCACGACTTGTTCGGCTAAGGCTTTTTTGCTTTCGATCATGTCGTGAATGCGTTCTTCAAGCGTTCCAGTACAAACGAATTTATGCACCTGCACATTCCGCTTTTGTCCGATGCGAAAGACGCGATCGGTGGCTTGATTTTCGACTGCTGGATTCCACCAGCGATCGTAGTGAAACACATGATTTGCACGAGTGAGATTCAAGCCGACTCCCCCTGCTTTGAGCGACAAAATGAAAATTCGAGGAGCTTGCGGATCGTTTTGGAAGCGATCGATCATTTCTTCGCGCTGTTTCTTTGAAGTGCTGCCGTAGAGGAACAGCGTTTCACGTCCTAGTTGTTGTTCTAAATGTGGTTTCAGCAGTTTTCCCCATTCTGCAAATTGAGTGAAGATTAAAGCACGATCGCCTTCTGCAACCGCTTCTTCGAGCATTTCTTCGAGTCGTTGCAACTTCACGGATCGGTTCGATGGGATGCTTTCTTCTCGATTGAACAATGCAGGATGATTGCAGATTTGCTTTAGCTTCGTAAGCAGTGCAAGAATAATGCCTTTGCGCTGAATACCGTCTGCTGCTTCGATTTCGGCAAGGGAGCGATCGACTATTGCTTGATAGAGCGCTGCTTGTTCCGCAGACAATCCACAGTAAACAGGCATCTCCTGTTTCTCCGGCAAGTCTTGAATGATTGAGCGATCTGTTTTCAAACGCCTGAGAATGAAAGGCTGAGTTAGCGATCGCAGCGTTTGCAGTGAAGTGGTATCGCCGTAACGCTCGATCGGAATCGCAAATCGTCGCTGGAAGAAGTTTTTCTGTCCTAAGTAACCCGGATTGAGAAAATCGAGAATTGACCACAGTTCAGTTAACCGGTTTTCGACAGGCGTTCCTGTCAATGCAATGCGGAATTCTGCTTCTAGTTCTCGCACAGCTTGAGACTGTTTTGCTTCTGCATTTTTAATGTTCTGAGCTTCATCGAGTACAACTCCTTGCCACGAAACAAGCTGAAGTATTTTCAAATCGCGCTGTACAAGTGTGTAACTGGTAATCACTAAATTGCAGGATTGCACAGCTTTGGCGAAAGCTTGTCCTTGCGATCGTTTATCTCCGTGATGCACGATCGCTTTTAGCGTCGGCGCAAACTTTTTAACTTCTCGCTCCCAGTTGCCGAGAACCGAAGTTGGACAGACTAATAAGATAGGGTTCTCCAGTTGTTTGTTCTGCTTCAGTAACAGAATAAAGGCGATTAACTGGATTGTTTTTCCCAATCCCATATCGTCCGCTAAACAAGCACCCAAGCCCCATCTTTCAAGAAACTGTAGCCAGGCTACACCACGAGCTTGATACGGTCTTAATTCACCTCTAAATTCCTTGGGCGCTTCTATTTCCTCTAGCGTTCCGGTTCCCGTTAGCGTTGTGACTAACTCTTGCAATGCGCCCGATGCTTCAAAACTCACAACCGGAAGTTTCTCGATCGTTTGGGTATCCCCGGTACTAATTCGGAGTGCATCTTCCAGCGATAGCGTTGTCTGATCTTTTCGTGCCGCGAAGAACGACTGTGCAGATTTAATATCTTGCGCTCTTAACTCTACCCATTCACCTTTAATTTCAACCAGAGGCGAATTCTGCGCCACTAATCGATCGAACTCACGTTTCGTCAAACTTTGACCGCCGATCGATAATTCCCATTCAAAATTCAATAAACTTTGTAATCCCAGCTTGCCTTTCTTCTGTTTCGTTGGCGTTGACGCTTTGATTCGCAATCCTAATCGATTCGCCAGTCCACCGCGATTTGCCAAACTGGGTGGCAGAACCACACCAATTCCGCTATCCTGCAAGCGCCACACAACATTCATCAAAAAATCATAAGCCTGAGTTGGATCGAGTAAACAGGCTTGCGGCCGAGCTTCTTGCAGGCTCGGTTCGATCAGTGGATATAAGCGTGATGCTAATCCCAATCCCATCAGCAAAGTTTCTTGGGGTCGATCGATCATTCGTCCCTCATGATTCAGTTGCTCGACCGGATTGCGCCAGATAATCGGAGCGCTAACGGTGAACTCTGCATCGTCGATCGCTTGCAGCAGATATTCAATCTTCCAGCGTTGATAGCTTTCCGTAGGTGGAATCAACTTCAAGCAAGCGCGAAATTGTGCTTGCGTTTTCTGTAGTGGCGCTTTCCAATTCGATAATGCCGTCGATAGCGTTTTCGATTCCGTTTCGTCTAGCGTTGATGATTTTGTACCCAGTCCTTGAATCCAGGCTTGTAGAATTGATGGATTCCGGGGTGTCGTAACTGATTTGCGAACTTGAGCATCAATCAATTGATTGAGAAAATCTCGGAGTAAATCTTGAGGTTCGATCGGCAAATCGATCGCGATCTCCTCACAATTCTGGTACAACCGACAAACTGAAGGCATCTGGCGCGCAAAGTGACGCAACCTCGCTTGATCCGTTGAGCTATCCAGCAAAGCTTCCCAGTGAGTCAAATCCGGTAAAAACTTCGATCGCGCCAGCAAATCCAACGCCCACCGCGCTGTATGCGACCAAAATCGTAAATCCCCACCCAAAAACGAATCATCTCCCAAAGCACCCAACGGCAAAGAATTCAGAAACTCAAACGCCTGAGCCGAATTCAACCACAGCCCCTCAACCTTCCAGGGATACAGCACCCATTCCGCGATCGCAGACGCAGAAAGCTGCGGTGCTTCTCCGTCCTTTGGTAACGAGAGCGATCGCACCGTCCAGTTTTCTAAATTCGCTGCGCTTTTACGTCCGCGTTTCGGAGGTTCAATCTGCGGCAGCTTTAATCCCAACGGTTCTAAGAACGCCAGCAGTTCGGCTTGATTCATCGCGTAGGGGTGCGCCAGAACGCCTGCATCAGTTGGCATCGCCTCCAACCTGCGCCACGTTTCCCCCCACAGAAACAAGCCCCCTTCAGAGTCGGGCGTTTGAGCAAACCATCCACCATGTAAAACTGCCATGCCAAACTACTCAAAATAAAAGCGAACTAGCTCAACTTTCGGCAAGCCACTTCTGAATCTTCTAAGAAATCGCCCCGCCTAAGTAAGAATCTGCTGCAAAATTTAATCTCATCGATCGCAATCTTTACGCTCCAAAATCAAGAAAGCTTTCTATTCTTTAAGCAATCTAACAAGTTGTAATCCTGCCTTCAAATTCAATTCCCTCGCTTCATTCTACCGCGATCGTTTCAGCGATGATTTCGTCTCCAAACCCCCATGAACTCGACCCACTTCCCACTCTCCATCCCCCACTTCTTCAACTAAAATCCCTCCACTCTATTGCAAACAAAAAGGTCAGCAAAAGTATATCGATGTTAGGATTGCGGTAGTAGGAAAAGAGAAGAAAGGAAAATATAATTCATGCAAGAGTTCGAGAAGTCAATATCCTTTGATGGTAGGGATATTCGGCTCAAAGTCGGCTTGTTAGCCCCCCAAGCTGGAGGAGCAGTTTTAATCGAGTCAGGAGATACAGCAGTTCTGGTGGCTGCGACTCGTGCAAAAGCAAGAGAGGGCATCGATTTTCTGCCCTTGCTCGTGGACTACGAAGAGCGCTTGTACGCAGCCGGGCGCATCCCCGGTGGATTTCTTAAGCGCGAAGGTCGTCCCCCAGAAAAAGCAATTCTCACCAGTCGTTTGATCGATCGTCCCCTGCGTCCGCTATTCCCCGCCTGGTTACGCGATGACATTCAAGTGGTTGCCACAACGATGTCAATGGATGAACGAGTGCCGCCCGATGTACTTGCCGTTACCGGAGCCTCGATCGCAGTCCTGCTCGCTAAAATCCCCTTCAATGGCCCGATGGCAGCGGTGCGAGTGGGTTTAGTCGGCGATGATTTTGTGATCAACCCCACTTACAAAGAGATCGAGTCGGGTGATTTAGATTTAGTCGTTGCTGGCTCTCCGAACGGCGTGATTATGGTCGAAGCGGGCGCAAATCAACTGCCCGAAGCGGACATGATCGAAGCGATCGATTTCGGCTACGAAGCGGTGCGCGATCTGATTCAAGCGCAGCGTGAGTTTATTGAAGCACTCGGCATCGAGTTAGTGCAAGAAGCAGCGCCGGTGATTGATCAAACGCTGGAGCATTTTATCCGCGATCGCGTCACGGCTCCGGTCAAAGAGATTCTTGCTCGGTTAGAAAAAGACAGAACCGTTCGCGATGCAGCACTTGATGAAGTCAAAGCCGCACTGGTCGCTGAAATCGAAGCCCTGCCCGAAGATGATCCAGTCAAAGCGGCAGCATCCACCGATGCCAAAGCCCTCAGCAACACCTTCAAAGACGTGACCAAAACGCTGATGCGTCGTCAAGTCGTCGAAGATAACGTCCGCGTCGATGGTCGCCAGCTCGACGAAATTCGCCCGATTTCTTGTCGAATCGGCGTTCTGCCGCAGCGAGTTCACGGTAGCGGTGTATTCAATCGCGGACTGACCCAAGTGTTATCGATCGCGACTCTTGGCAGTCCGGGCGATGAACAAGAAATGGACGATTTGCACCCCGACACCGAGAAACGCTATCTGCACCACTACAACTTCCCGCCCTTCTCGGTAGGAGAAACGCGACCGATGCGATCGCCCGGTCGGCGTGAAGTCGGTCACGGGGCATTAGCCGAACGCGCCCTTATTCCTGTTCTTCCCCCCAAAGAACAGTTTCCCTATGTGATTCGAGTTGTGTCTGAAGTCTTGTCTTCAAACGGCTCCACTTCAATGGGTTCTGTGTCTGGATCAACGCTGGCACTGATGCACGCCGGAGTTCCGATTATCAAGCCCGTTAGTGGTGCGGCAATGGGACTAATCAAAGAAGGCGAAGAAATCCGCATCCTCACTGATATTCAGGGGATTGAGGATTTCTTAGGCGACATGGACTTCAAAGTCGCTGGAACTGATACAGGGATTACGGCGCTGCAACTCGATATGAAAATTAGTGGGTTGCCGATGAACGTGATTGCTGATGCAATTCACAAAGCAAAACCCGCCCGTCTGCATATCCTCGACAAAATGCTCGAAGCGATCGACAAACCTCGCCCAGAGCTTTCGCCGTATGCACCCCGCTTGCTGACGATCAAGATCGATTCTGATCAAATCGGCATGATCATCGGACCTGGTGGTAAGACGATCAAAGGCATCACCGAGGAAACCGGAGCCAAGATTGACATCGCTGAAGACGGTACGGTGACAATTTCGGCAATCGAAGGCGAGAAAGCCAAACGCGCTAAAGCGATTATCCAAGGCATGACGCGCAAGCTGAATGCAGGCGATATCTATGCGGGTAAAGTGACGCGGATTATCCCGATCGGTGCATTTGTCGAGTTTCTCCCCGGCAAAGAAGGCATGGTTCACATTTCGCAGCTTGCCGATCATCGCGTCGGTAAGGTTGAAGATGAGGTGATGGTGGGCGATGAAGTGGTCGTGAAAGTCCGCGAAATCGATAACCGGGGTCGAGTCAATCTTACTCGTTTGGGCATTCATCCCGACGAAGCCAGCGCAGCGCGGGAAGCCGCCGCGAAATAACAGTTCGGGAATTGTTTATTCCAAGAACGATTCCTGATCCCAAGGTAGGATTACCGAAACATGGAATCCGCACGATCGCTCACAATGAGCAGGTCTGCGGATTTTTTGTGCTGATCGTTCTTATCTCTTTATTGCTCACGAACGATCAATAAAGAGATAAGAACGATCATTCGTGAGCAGTACAAGCCCAACGGAGCACTAAAACAGCTCGCCGGAGCACTGAAATAGCGATCGCGACCACTGAAACAGCTCGCCGGAGCACTAAAACAGCTCTCCAGATCACTGAAATAGCTCTCTGGAGCACTAAAACAGCGATCGCCATCTCATCAATCAACTCACCAAACCCGATCGCAGCAAAAAAGATCCTTCTACGGGGGAGGACGAGTCATGCGGTTTCACCCATAAAATTGAGCGACAATCCCTTGATGGTGAGCATGATGGTGCAAGAACGGAACACTCCCCCCCGAAAAGCTTTAGAACCAGATCTCGATTCTCCACGTCGCGCCGATCCCCTACCGGTTCCGCCTAGGGTGAATTCACATCAAGGCACACCGATGACTGACATTGCTTCGGGTCTAGCCCTCTTGCTGTCGGTGATTGCTTTCTTTCTTAGTTGCTTTGCCGCAATTCAAGCAAGTAGTCTGCGGCGACAAAGTGAACCTGCACCCAATCCAGCGCAGTCAGGTTCGCCCAATCAAGGTATTAGTCGTCCGATCGCGCCGATGATTGCCCAAAATCGATTTCAACAAGTCGAACCCGGTCGTTATCGCCAACCGACCCTAGATCAATCGGGCGAAGTTGAAATTCTATCGGCAAACCGAGTCACCCAGTCTGGAAATCCCAATCTCGCCACAATTCAACTCCGGATTCGTCGCCTCGATCAACCCGCACAGGGACTCACAGAAATCGATTTACCCAACGCTTACGCGCTGAACACTCGCACCAACGAGAAATACACAGCAGTGAGTGCCCAAACCCCGAATAGTCAGTTCGTCACAATGGCAAGCTTAAGTCCGGGCGCGACAGTCAATGCTTCGGTGACAGTGCGAGTGCCGAAGGATCTCGATCGCATTGATTTGGATATTCCAAACGTCCGTGTTTTTCGTAATGTCCCGATCGGCTAGAGACGCTCCGACGAAATGCTTCCATCAACCCATTAC
The DNA here is from genome assembly GCF_039962495.1 of Leptolyngbya sp. AS-A5. Classification (NCBI taxonomy): domain Bacteria; kingdom Bacillati; phylum Cyanobacteriota; class Cyanophyceae; order Leptolyngbyales; family Leptolyngbyaceae; genus Leptolyngbya; species Leptolyngbya sp. AS-A5. The sequence continues at coordinate 22,956 of NZ_JAMPLL010000016.1, forward strand.
AGGTAATATCGCACTGCTGTCACGACTCGGATTAAGTTGACAATACTGGTGAAAATGGCGATTGCTACGCAACGTCGACAGACGAACGCGACAAGAAAGAAGCAAAAGAATCGTCCTCCCTGACGATTGAACTACGACGCGGTGTCGTTTGACAGCGCGCCTGACAACCTTCTATACAAGTGACTACATAGCATTACTAAGCTCAAAGCTTAAATAGCAACTTAAGCATCTAGTCACATCACAATCCTGATGAAATTTCATTCACTTGGCATCGCGTTTATATCTGGCGCGGCATGGTTTTGCACGATTATAGAATTAAGCTATAGTTCAGAAGCATCAGCAAACCCCGCTTCAGATCATTCTTTAAAGAACGTTAGGATTTCACAACCATCATCCACACTTGCTAATCTGCGTGACTTTCAAAAGCCACTGACTGATGCTCGTTTACTGCAATTCGATTTTTCATCAACAAGTGATAACACCGTAGAAATTGCACAAGAGAGTCAAGCTCCAGATAGTCAAGCTCCAGATTCCGCTGCGGAAGAAGAAGAGGAAGAAATTATTGGAGTCGAGAAGCTTCAAAAGCCAACCTCAACTCCGGTTTATACGATCGACTCTAACGAAATTCGGCGTGAGAGTTCGGATAGTTTAGCCGAGATTTTGCGGGGATTGCCTGGATTTGCTGTCAATGATGTCGGCTTTGGTGCGGATATTCACACTGGAACCTTTTACCGGGGGGCTTCGATCAATCAATCCGTGTTTCTGCTCAACGGTAGACCGATCGGAACAAATGTCAATATCTATCACGGTGGCACTGATCTCAACTCAATTCCTACAGGCGCGATCGAGCAAGTCGAACTATCGAGCGGAACGGCCGCGACTCTCTACGGCTCTGAAGCGATCGGCGGTGTGGTGAATGTCGTCACAAAGAAAGGGACTGGTCTTCCACAGTTCAATGGCTTTGCTCAGTTAGGATCGTTTAGCTCCTCGAACTATCGCGGCATCTACTCTGGCTCATTCGGAGACGTGAACTATCTATTGAGCTATCAGCGATTCAAGGCGGACAATGATTATCGTGTTCCGGTTGGAGCTGCGAATCGGGGCTTGGATGGGCGACTGTTTAACGGCGATTCGACTCAAGATAATTACTATGGCAATCTGAGTTTCGACCTTGGCGATCGCAACTCGGTCAGCTTAGATGTCTCAACAGTCACAAGTCGGCGCGGACTCTTGTACTTTGGATTTCCATTACAGCGCGATCGCTTAGATCACGACACGGTGAATGTCGGCTTAGCTTGGAAAGCCCTGCTAGGAAACAGGCAAGACTCTACGCTCAATACCACGTTGTCGTTTAATCAAGACTACTTTAGTACTTACGGACCGACACAAACCACATTCTTTCGCCGTGGCATTCTGAACTCTCGCGGCTTGAATGCCAGAGTCGAACACAATTGGCAAACGAGCAAAACGAACAATCTGCGTTGGGGTGTAGATCTGCAAAATTCGCTGCTCAACGGAGAAGCTTTTAGTACACTGCCGCAATTGGCTCGATTTAATGGAGAGTTCGATCGCGATCGCATTCAAGCTGCCTTGTTTGCCTTGAATACTTGGCAGATTACCAACAATTTCCAGGCAGAATTTGGATTGCGCCAGAACTTTACTAGCGAATTTGGGAGTTATCTCAATCCCAGTGTCGGAGCGCGTTGGGCACTCTCATCCGGTCTTGCACTCCGGGGAAGTTGGGGCTCTGTCCATCGCAATCCGGGCTTAGATCAACTGTATGCGTTTGATACGGTTCACAACTGGTTGCCGAATCCTGACCTCAAGCCTGAAATCGGATCGTCTTGGACGGCTGGATTGGATGTGCAACTCGCGAAAAGCTTCGCAGCGCAGTTCACATACTTTGGTAGTCGGTTAAACGATCGCATTGCCGTTCAATCGGGACAATGGACAAATGTTGGCTTGGTCAATACGAATGGCATTGAGGCAGCATTGCGCTGGCAGGTTTCCCCACAGTGGTCTACCTTTGTGAACTATACTTACACCGATGCCAAGATTGGTAGTGGTGCAGAACGAGGATTGCAGTTAAGTACGATTCCGTTTTCGGTCGCACGATTTGGCATCGGTTATGCTTCAAACGGTTGGGAAGTGAATTTATATGCCAACTACTTTAGCGGCGCACGACGTGCTTTATTCACGCTAGTAAATGATAATCCCCGCGAGTTTTCACCATCTTGGATTAGTTTTGATCTGGGCTTGCGGATTCCGGTGACGCGTGGATTGGGTCTCACCGTGTTTCTCGAAAATCTTGCCGATCGCAGCTATGAAAAAGTCAATCGCATCTATCAACCGGGTTTAACCTATCGAATTGGTTTAGTCTCAGATTTCTAGAGTGTTGAGGCTTAAGTTTGATAATGTTCTAGCCTTACTAAGACGCGAGTGCTGAGAATCAGCTCGACAGCTGTGATTGAAGAATTAATGGAGTGAAAATGGCGGTCACAACTAAAAAGAAATGAGCGGCTGCGCTTAAGTGCCTCTCTATCACACGGTCTGGCTCCTCAAAGTCATCCGCACAAGATAATGTGAAGCGCAAGAAACGCCTGACTTATGACAGACGTTCTCATTCCGAAAGTTTAGTACGTTGTCCCTTGTTTATAAATAGAATTCAGGTTGTTTTTATGAGTTTACGTGATCGGTTTAATCGATTTACAGGTAGAAATCGCTTTGTGGTCTGCCGCATCTTCCTGCATCTAGCAGGAGATGAAGTTGCGCCACTGCTCGGTATCCTCAACCAAGCAGGTCGAAAAGCGCTCCAGTCCGAAGGCGATCTGCAAGTCTTAGGCGAAGGCTTGGTCGAAATTTGTCAGAGTTTGCTGCAATATCAGACCTATTGGCGATCGGCAGCAAACGAAGGCGATGCGATTTCGGATGAAGGCGAAGCGGGAGACTATGTGAATGAACTATTCACCGATTCAGCCCAGCGTTATCTCAGTGCCCCCGAACTTGAACCCGATACGGGAACTACGACCGATCCATTGACGTTACCCGTGACGCAGAATTTGATCGTAATGATTACGATCGCAGCAGAAGGAGAAGTTCCTGAGCTCGAAACTGACCTTGCTGATCTTAGAGCGATGGCGACAGGACTCAAGGCAATCATTAACCTGCACTACCAAGAGCGATTACGAGCGATTCAAGTTCACTTTTCTCCTTCGCGTCTCGGCGACGAACTCAACTCCGATCATTTGCTGGAATTTTTCCCCGAACTGATCCCCCTCTAGAAATACACAGCCTTCTCTCGTTAGGATGCTGAATAGTGTAGAAAAAGACTCTAGAACGGTAAAGAGGTAAAGCCGAATGTTCTCTATTAAACTCGCGCGATCGATGATGCGAAAATTTCTTGCTCTCTCCATGTCAGTTGCGCTCTGCTGGACAACGGTCGGTTGTGGCAGCTCGTCGATCGGCGACCCGATCCGGACTGAATCGAATCGCCCAGCCGCAACCAGCCGCGCTACTCAAAAACTACCGGATGGAAAGTTCGCCGTTCAGCAAGCGACCTTCGATGATGGGACTGGTGAATATACCGTACTGCTGAGAGACACACCTGCAGGAGTCAATTCGTCGTTTAGAACGGAGAATTTACCCTTGGCTCAACTCACTCCAGAAGAAGTAAGTGCGGGTCAAAAAGGCTATCTCAAATCCGAAAACGGACAAGTTTCACTGCATATTCCCGAAGACTTCAAAATCGAGTACGTTCACAACGTCACGGAAAACGTCACCAATCCTCAAACTGGACGAACGGAGACAGTCGTTGTGCGACAAGAACCGAATTTCTGGGCACCGTTTGCGGGCGCAGTTGCGGGTCAAGCGATCGGTAGCCTCCTCTTCCGTCCCCAATATTACGTGCCCCCGTTCTATCAGCCCGGAGTGCCGATGACAGGATTTGGCGGATATGGCTCTTCCTACGGTCAAGCCGTCAATCGCTATCAGCAGCGCTATCAAGCACCGCCTGCGGTCGAACGCAACCGTCAGGTCTTCCGCTCGACCGGACGCATTGGATCGCCTGGATTTAATAATCCGCGTGTTGCGCGTCCCCGGATTAGCAACGATCGACCCACCGGATCGGGCTATGGAACCAGCACCTTACGCCGATCGAATCGCTCTACACCCAGCCGAGTCAACCGTCCGGGTGGATTTGGTAGCGGAACACGATCGCGTTCTTCCTTTGGTAGCGGTCGCCGCCGTTAATCGCAACGATTAGAAATTAAAAAACCCTGTGGCAAGTTATCTCGCCACAGGGTTTTTTATCAGTGTGTCAAAATGATGGTTTAGTTCCGCAGTGAGCGAAGCGTGTGATTGAGGTAGAAGTCCATCAACAACTGCGAGCCTTTCTCAGAGAGCAAGGCGAATTGTACTGGTCGCACCATCTGACAATGGCACGATTGGTCGCACGGGCGCTTCGTATCGGTCGGAGTGCCCTGATTCAAACGGGCGCACCCTCAGATCTTCAGGGACGCTACCGTTTAAGCTATCTTGTGCCGATTTTGATGTGGCACGAACCTGTGGTTCTGGTTGTGCCTGAAATGATCCAGCAGCGGATTTTAAGAGTTGAAGTTCCCCGGCTGCATCAGTGGATCACTCACCCAAAACCGATTCAGGTTAGCGATCGCGCTCCTTCTCCCGATTACAAAGGGATTTTAATTACCACTCCACAAGCGTGGCTGAGCGATCGACTCAACAATGAGAGCAGATTCCCCCCCGGAATTCCCACAATCATCGACGGCGTGGATGATCTAGAAGCCTGGACGCGAGAGCAACTGACCTTTAATATCGAATCCGCTGATTGGGAAGCGCTGATGCTTGCCTGTCCTGCTCAGGTCGATTTGATTCGAGATGCGCGCATTCAGTTGATTCGCGCTGTTTTTCAGCACCCTGCAAACCCTTACGAGTGTTATCTATTCGAGCAATCCGAACGCGACATTCTCACCGATCTCCATCAGCAATTAACCGAATCTTTGCCGCCGAACTGGGTACGATTTTTTGAGCAGTTCAACAAAGCAGAGCGCTTGACCTGGGTAATGATCGCGCGCCAATCCGGGCAGTTTTCCCTCCACTGCGCTCCGGTCGAAGTAGCTTCATCGCTTGCCCCGATTTGGTCACAGCAACCGACTGTACTCATCGGTGGAGCATTAGACCTGGACTCGGATGCCACGATCTATCGAGCCTCGATCGGTCTCGAAGCCGATTTAACCTGCTTGAAATTTGCGCTCGATCGCCAAGAAGACCTGGTTCAGCTTTATCAGCCTGAAGGTATTCCTTTACCGAATACACCCCAATTTCAGGGAGCATTGCTGCGAGAACTGCGATCGCTCCTCGCAATTTCTTCTCAAGCCTTTTCCGTCATTCTTGTCGGCGATACACCGTTAAAATCTCAAGTTGGGTCAATTTTGGCAGCGGAATTTGGCTCTAGAGTCCAAGTCGAGCGTACCTGTCTTGAGGACAACGGAATTTTAGTCACCGGCTGGGAATTTTGGCGGGAGCATCAAGGCGTTTTACCTGCGCCCCAAATGCTAGCGATCGCCACGTTACCGATTCCCTCACTAGAGCATCCTCTAGTTGCAGGTCGCGTTGCTCACTATAAACAGCATCGTCAAGACTGGTTTCGGCTCTACCTCTTACCGCAAGCCCTGAGCGAACTTCAACGCGCTGTCTCCCCGGTGCGCGAAAGTCAGGGAGTCGTCGCATTGCTCGATACTCGCGTTCTTCACCGCAGCTACGGCAGCCAAGTCTTAACTGCACTCAGTCCCTTCGCCCGCATTAACTACCTGGATGACACGCTCTTCAGCGATGTAGGCGACGAATCAAACGCGATATGATCGCATTAATACACCTCAACGCATAAAAATCTATGGGAGAAGCAAAACGTCGGAAAGAATCATTGGGTGACAATTACGGTAAAGAATCCAGAATTGCGCCCTGGTTGCCCCTAACCAAAACCCAAACGCAGCAGTTTATGAAGTGGACATCCACCGGAGCTTGGACTGGCATTGCCCTACTTGTAGTTGCGTGGATTGTCGTTCGATTTGTTGGCCCTGCGGCGGGTTGGTGGCAAGCCAATTAGATTTATTTCTAACAGGAAAAAGGCGATTTATTGGTTGATAAAGGGGATCAATTGATCCCCTTTATTGCTTTAATAAGAATTTCGTATTGATTCGATGAACTCTACGGATCAATTCCCCCCAATTGCGTGATCCCCTATCTACAATGAGGACAGCTTCAGTCAGGGGGCTTGATTACTTCTCGAAGTTAGCAAGCGTAACAAGCTTCAAACTTTACCTAAACAATAGTACGAAATATTAAGAGCCCTATGCTTTCTTGGGCTTGTTGCGTTCGCTACTTTAGCTAGTGGTTCAGTCGGGTAATATGACTCTCGTTAAGGTATTTTATTTAACACCTATTTTCTTCGGTATTTGCGCGATCGCGCTATATTATCAGGGAAATAAACGTTGAATTCTTAAGATAAGGTTTAGAATTAATCGTGGTGATTGGAGGACAATTGTGTTCTTACGACTAGCAGAGCAACACCGTCAATTTGTTCAAGATCTGGTAATGAATCTCCAAGCACTAGCAACCGTGTTGGAGAACCGGGGTTACTTGGCATCTTGTTACACCTGTGGCGGTCAAATGAATAGCGCTTCGTTTATGGTGAGTCTGGGCAATAACCACCTGATTCGGTTCTTGGTATCCGACTATGGCATCACCTGGACGGAAATGCGTGACGATCGAGAATTAATGAAGCTTGAGGGCGCGGAAGCGATCAGCCAGCTTCAAGAGTTAGCAAACTTGGTGAAGTATCAGATTAAGCCATCCGACTACCGCCCGATCGCACCTGTCGAAAGCTTACGATAAGCCAGCATCATTTAACGGTCAGTGATCTCCTCGTTTCTGCGGGTGCGCTTTCAATGAGATAATTTGGCAGAAAGCGAGGTGCATTCGTTAACGCAGCCCGTTGCGCCTCACGCCAAAGTGCCATCGCATCCGGGGCTGCTATAAAGATAACTTATGACCGTTCCTGACTCTAATTGGCAGCATCAATTCATTGAAGCCAACCAAATCCGATTGCATTATGTGACACAAGGAGAGGGAGACTTAGTTCTTCTACTGCACGGATTTCCTGAGTTTTGGTATTCATGGCGCTATCAGATTCCAGCACTAGCACGGCATTTTAAGGTAGTTGTTCCCGATCTCAGAGGCTATAACGATTCAGAAAAGCCCGCGAGCGGGTACGACCTCGATACCTTAAGCGCAGATATTCGTAGCTTGATCGATCGCTTAGGCTACGATCGCGCTCATGTGGTGGGGCACGACTGGGGCGGTGCGATCGCGTGGCGATTGGCGCAGAAATTTCCGAGTTCACTCGATCGCTTGGCGCTCCTCAGCGCTCCACACCCGCAGCGATTCGCCAAAGATTTACTCGGCAACTTGGATCAACTGCGTCGGAGTTGGTATGTGCTGGCGTTTCAGGTTCCTAACTTACCAGAGTGGCTGATTCAGTCGAACATGAGAGCATTTGTGCAGAATATGCTGCAAGAGCAAGCCGTCCGCAAGGGAGTGTTTACTCAAGACCTGGTTCAGAAGTATCAAACAGCGCTGCAAAAACCGGGGGCGATCGCTGCTGCCATGAATTACTATCGTCAGCTATTTTTATCCGGGCACTGGATGCGGGATTGGATGCGATCGCCCGATCCGATTTCGGTTCCGACCTTGGTGCTTTGGGGTGACGAAGATTCGATTCTCAGTCCGAAGTTGATGGACGGGATCGAGCAGTGGATTTCGGCTCCGTTTAAGTTCAAATTGATCCCGCACTGTGGGCATTGGATTCAGCAGGAAGTCCCGCAAACCGTGAATCGAGAACTGCTTGAATTTCTCAGAAGTCCTGCTTGGGCGTAACATTGCCGCAAATTGTCATTCAGCGAACGATCGTGCACTTTATGGCGATCGTTCTTTTTTTGTGAAATCATTTGTTGTGGCAAAAACGATCGTTCTACGCTTGACAAGTCGTACTCATTCCGAGTACGCTTTCTAAAGAAATAAAGCAACTTAAAAAGAGAGAAGCGCTTATGTTCATCGATCGCTCCGGGCAAAAAGTTCCGAATGTCGCTTTCCGCACCCGCGAAAACAATGAATGGGTCACCATCACAACACATGAATTATTTGCAGGTAAGACAGTGATTGTGTTCTCACTACCAGGAGCATTCACACCAACCTGTTCATCAACGCACGTTCCTGGCTACAACGAACTGTCAAAGGTATTCAAAGCGAATGGTGTCGATGATATTATTTGCATCTCTGTGAATGATGCGTTTGTGATGACTGAATGGTGCAAATCTCAGAACGCCGAAAACGTCCGCATGATTCCTGACGGGAATGGAGAATTTACCGACGGCATGGGGATGCTGGTCGATAAAAGCGATCTTGGATTCGGAAAACGATCATGGCGCTATTCGATGCTCGTAAAAGATGGAACGATCGAGAAAATGTTCATCGAACCCGACGAACCCGGAGACCCATTCAAAGTGTCAGATGCTGACACGATGCTGAAGTACATTAATGAAACCGCAGAGAAACCAAAAGCGATCTCACTGTTCACAAAAATTGGATGTCCGTTCTGCGCTAAAGCAAAACGAATGCTGAAAGAGCATGACCTCGACTATGAAGAGATCATTTTGGGTCGGGATGCCAGCCCTCGCACCTTACGAGCGGTAACGGGTGCAACTACAGTGCCGCAGGTATTTGTCGATGGCGTACTGGTTGGTGGATCTGAAGATTTAGAGGCATATCTGGCGTAATCGTTGACAAAAAAACCGGTAGAGAGATTTCTACCGGTTCAACGAATAATCAATTACTCAAACTCCGAGCGCAGTGCTGCACAAATTCAAAACTTTCTCTATTCTCGATCCGTTCTCTTCGGTGTGAAGAGAACTTCGGGGTGAAAAGGCTGTGCCTCCTGCCCGTTCGTTGAGGAAGTTGAAGGCTCTGCTAAGCGACGTGCGGCATTAATAAAATCAGACGGCATCATTATGATCGTCGTCGTATTATTCTCCGCCCCAATTTCCGTCAACATTTGCAAGCGTCGAAGCTCCAGTGCCGCCGGATTTTGGCTCATATTCTGTGAAGCTTCTGCCAGTTTCAGCGATGCCTCTTGTTCTGCCGAAGCTTTGATCAAGCGCGATCGCTTTTCCCGTGTCGCTTCCGCTTCTTTTGCCATCGCCCGTTGCATACTGGCTGGAATCTCGACATCTTTGATCTCAACTCGCTCTAGCACAATTCCCCAAGGCTCAGTAATCTCATCCACAATTTCTTGAACCCGCGAATTGATCTTGTCGCGATGCTGTAGCACTTCATCCAGCATATTCTGACCGACCACGTTTCTTAAGCTGGTTAAAGCGACTTGATACACTGCCACTTCATAATTCTCGACACGGTTGATCGCTTTAGTCGGATCAAGAATTCGATAGTACAGAACAGCATTGACGCGAACAGTGACGCTATCTGCGGTAATCGTTTCTTGCGGTTCAATATTGACGGTTTTGGTACGAATATCTACCTGAACTTTCTGATCAACCCAGGGAATAATCCAGTACATTCCAGGCCCCATCGTGCCTTTAGCACGTCCCAACCGGAAAATCACGCCGCGCTGATATTCTCGATCGACCTTCAGCCCGTTCAGCGCCAGGATCACCAACGCTGTAAAAAAGACTGTAACAAAGCTTCCCATAATCGTGTTTCTTAAAGGGATAGCTTTGTTCTAACACGCACGATCGACGAAGTACCCCACTTGACCCGCGTAAGAATCTTAAATTTGATAAATCTACAACTCTGCTCGAATCGTGAACGAATAATCTCCACCAGGTTCAAGCTGATAGTCTTTAGCTTCGAGAAATCGTCCCAGCGGCTCTTTAATCAAAGCACGCCCCAACGAAGGTTGAATACTCAACAAGCCGCGCCGAAAATGCCAGTGAAACTGCCACTCATACTCATTTGCCCGCACTTCACCCTCGATGCTGCCCTGCTGCCAGGACTGACGGAGAATGCGGACATGGGCAGTGGTTTCTGGTAAACGTTTGCTCACAATTGGATGATTTACGGTTTCGGCTCTACGATCTGATTGTTATAAAGGCTCATCGCTTTTTCAACCCCTTGCTTGAGGCTGAGTTCGATCGCGCTCACGGTCAAGTCCAAAACTTCATCGATCGCGCTTTTCTCGTTTGGCGCAAAAGTGCCTAGTACATGAGATACCGCATCTTTCTCGCTCGACTTGGCACTGCCGATACCAATTCGCAACCGAGGAAACTGCTGCGTTCCCAAATGAGCGATCGCCGATTTCATGCCATTTTGCCCACCCGCCGAACCCGACAAACGAATTCTCAGCCGACCGACGGGTAAATCCATATCGTCGTAAATTACCATCACCGATTCGGGGGGGAGCTTGTACCAATCCACTACAGCCCGGATCGATTGTCCAGACAGGTTCATGTAGGTGGTCGGTTTGAGCAAGCGAATTTTGCCCGCAGGACTCATACCTTCTCCAAAAAAGCCCTGAAACTTCTTCGTTTCAGAGAGGCGAATTTGCCAGCGATCGGCGAGGCGATCGAGCGCGAGAAATCCGACATTGTGGCGGGTATTTTCGTATTTGCTGCCGGGATTTCCCAAGCCGACAATTAATTGAGGCAATTGAGCTAACTGAGGCACTTCGGACATAAAACTCTAATCTTTCTCGACGGTCGCGGTAATTGGCTCGTCGGTTTTGTCATGATCGGTTTCCGCTGGGGCAAGCGTCGGTTTCTCTTCTAAGGTCGCTTGCATCGATTGGGGCGTAGCGGTAGTGATTTGCTCAGCTTCGCGCTTAAATTCGTTTTCAAATTCTTTTGAAGCATCTTGGAAGCTGCGAATTGCTTTACCCATGCTGCGTCCGATTTCGGGAAGCTTTTTCGGACCAAACACCAGTAATGCAACCACCAAAATCAAGACCATTTCCGGTAAGCCAATGCCGAAAAAGTTCATAACAATCTCCGAGTAAGGGGTAGCTTCTATTCTAGAAGGTTGTTCTGTCGAGTTTCACGATCGTCTCTAATGCGCTTTGTAAAAAAAATCCCGGACGAATCCGGGAGCGCATATGCTAACCATGCGGCGATCGTTCTAACCGCCCCAATCCACATCAAAACCGTTGAGAATGAGTTCTTGGTTATAAATTTGCAGAATAATCAGCAGGAAGACCAAAAACAACGCCATAAAAATGCCCATCAAAGGCGTTGTGCCCCATCCGGGAACGACTTTACCGTATTCTGAATTCAAAGGTTTGAGGATGTCTCCCAATCGAGTCCGCTGTGCCATAGCCCACCTTGTTAAGTTAGTCTCGACAAATATCTAAACTCACACTACCACTTTCGCGTAACACTGTTAACGACAAGTTTAAGCGGATAGTTTAAGCGGATATAAGTTACGCTTCTCCTTTCCACGCTTCGATCACTTCATCGACGGTCTTTCCAAGAATCCGAGATAGTGGAATCAGTTGATGACTTTCTACTTCTGCACCTTGATAGATTCCCCGGAGTTCTACGCGAGATAGGCGGTAAGAATCACAGAATTTTGCAAACTCTTCTTCGGTCAGGTCTAGATCGGTTTGCCGTTCCCGCAGCATGACTGCGATCAGCGCGCTTCCTTGTAGGGGTCTTCCAACCTTTGCTAAATATTGCTGCACAAGGTCGCCAACACGATCGGATGATCCACCCGTGCGGGCGATTAGGTCATAACACGCAAGATACAAGGCTTTGCGAAACAGTTCTGCTTCATTGAGCGATTTGGCGATCGCTGCTGCATTTTTCGGATGGCAAAATCCAACGATCTCACCCTCATACGAGAGCGGCACGAAAGCCGATTGAGCCGAACATTCCCAGGAAAGAGCCGATTTAGCTTTTAACATCGTGGTAGCACCGCAGAAATCTTTGTTTAAGATTCCCCGCGCCCTCGAAGCATTACTCAGGCATGTCAAACAAAACGGTGGTGATGTAGCGATCTGCCCACGCTGTGCCGAAGGCTTTTTCCAGCACTCGGCGGGTTTTGTCGTTTTGCTGCTGCTGAGTGCAGTAGTATCGCTGTCCCGCCAGAATTTCGGCGCTTTGCTCTGGAGTTGGATCAGTGGCGATCGCCGTTTGACAGTGAATTTCTAAATACGATCGTACTTGCTCTAAAAATGCTGCTTCTTCTTCTGGACTGCTCGGACGTACCAGCAAACAGAAATCAGAAAAGATATCACCCCATTCTGGAACCGCTCGTCGCTGCACAAACTCAGTTTCAGGAACGGCGTTGAGTGCGGTTTGATAGTCTTCGGGAAGTTGGCGATCGGCACTAATTGGAGAGAGATCGGCGATCGCTAAGCTAATTTGTCCGCCACGTCCGCCGACTAGATCGGCTCCGAACATCGGTAACGCATACTCTGGACGCGGAAACATGACACAGTGCAAGATATCCAGCGAGTTTCCAAGCTTTGCCAGTTCGAGATGAAGTTTGCGGAACTGCGGCGATTGATAGCAGCGATTTTCAATCACCAGTTTTTCACCTTCCATTCGTCCTTCTACGTAGCCTAAATCTTCGGGCAGGTCGTAGGGTGACAGATCTAAGTGTTGCTGCCACACGCGCTCGATCATGTTGGCTAAATTGCGAATTAAAGGGTGTTGCTGTTGGCGTAGAGAAGGCGAAATCGAAGTCATATTAAATCAATGAAGAATGAGGATAAGGTGTTACTCACTCTTCTCTTTTACCAAGGATATCAGTTTGCAACTGGGAATTTTTAGATGCGGGGGTAGGGGATAGGGTTTCTCTGCCTCCTCCAGGTTGAGCGTTTGATAATTGTTGGCACAATCTGTAACGTTTCTATAATCGATCGCCACGTTGATCAAACCCGAGTGAGACACTGAAAAAAGTGCGTTATTACAAGCATTGGCTGTAGTTAGGAGCAAGTGGATGACCCTGCGATCGGTGGAGCCTGCTAAAAAGAAATTATGGTATGCCGCGATTAAGCCACCCATGTATAGTGTGGCAGTTATGCCGATTTGGGTTGGGTCTGCGGTAGCGTTTGCTAAAACTCGATCGCTCAATCCAGCAATTTTCTTCGTATTTTTGGTGTCTGCGATCTTGATCCTGGCTTGGGAAAATCTGAGTAATGATGTGTTCGACTCGGAAACTGGGGTCGATGTGAATAAAGCGAATTCGGTCGTTAACTTGACCGGAAATAAGCCGCTCGTCTTTTGGATTGCCAACGCTTGCTTGGTGGCTGGGCTTTCGGGGATTTTGTCGATCGCGCTGTTGCAGCAAGATTTTACAGTGATTGGATTGATTCTGCTGTGTTGTGCGATCGGCTATGTCTATCAAGGCCCACCCTTTCGATTGAGCTACAAAGGTTTGGGTGAACCGTTGTGCTTCGTGGCGTTTGGCCCTTTGGCATTTGCGGCAGCTTATTACAGTCAAACGAAAGCTTGGTCAACTGTGAATTTTGCGGCATCAATCGGCGTGGGAACCGCGACGAGTTTGGTGCTGTTTTGTTCGCATTTTAATCAGGTGAAAGATGATGCCGAGATCGGTAAAAAATCTCCGGTTGTGCGCTTGGGTGCAAAGCGATCGGCGGAACTTTTGCCTTGGATTTGTGGCAGTTTTTACGCATTGACGATTTTGTTTGTAATTTTGAAAGTGTTTCCGTTCTGGACGCTGCTGTCGTTACTGAGCTTTCCAGTTGCAAAACGTTTATGTCAAGTGATTAAAGCTCACTATGATCACCCGCATAAACTGTTGCGTTGTCGATTGATTGCGGTTGAATTGCATTTTTGGTACGGCTTGCTGTTTGGATTAGGATTTCTGCTTCCGTGATGAAGTTTGAGTTTCGCCCGTATCGTCGGCGATTCCGTCAGCCGTTGAAAACGCATCATGGAGTTTGGACGGTACGAGAGGGAATTCTGATTCGATTGGAAGATGCAGCGGGGCAAGTTGGGTTTGGGGAGATTGCGCCCTTGGAGTGGTTTGGCTCGGAGTCGATCGAGGATGCGATCGCGCTTTGTCGGAATGCACCAAGCGCGATCGATTTGAATTGGATTCGAGAGATTCCTCTTCCTGCTTGTCAATTTGGGTTTGAATCGGCTGCGTTGATGGCGTTGGGAAGCCCCCTAAATCCCCCACGAGTGGGGGACTTTGAAGGTGGGAAAGTGCTTCAACACAGTGGATTACTTTCTCAGGTGGAAGATTGGAAAACACTTTGGAACCAGGCGTATCGAACGTTTAAATTGAAGATTGCGATCGCGCCGATTGAAACAGAAATTACAACGATCGCATCATTACTCAGTCAATTACCAAAAGATACAGCGTTGAGACTCGATGCCAACATGGGATTGAATGAATCTGAATTACGCCAATGGCTAGAGTTTTGTGATGACTATAGCAGTATCGAATTTATAGAGCAGCCAATGCGAGAAAATGATTTTGAGATTATGTTGAAATTAAGTCAGCAATATCGAACTCAAATTGCATTAGATGAATCGGTTGCAACGCTTGGACAGCTTCGAGATTGCTACGATCGCGGCTGGCATGGAATCTTTGTGATTAAGCCTGCGATCGCTGGATTTCCGTCACAGCTTCGTCAATTTTGTCAGAAGCACCAAATTGATACTGTGTTTTCGACTGTTTTTGAGACGGCGATCGGGCGACAGATGGGATTGCAGCTTGCAGCAGAACTGAGCAATCGAGCCGTGGGATACGGTACGGCACATTGGTTTAATGAATTGAACAGTGAGAACTTTGAGGAGCTATGGAACAGCCTCTCAGTCGATTAGAATCATTCCGTTTTGCGGATGTTGAGAGATTAGTGGAATTGGCTCGACTGCGGTATTGGGAATTGCTGGAGATTGAGAAGCCAGTGATTTTATTGTGCGATCGCGATCCGGTGCAGTTTCTTGCGGGGTTTGTTGCGGCTTGCTCGGTTCCGTGTCAAGTGTTTTTGTGTAATCCAGATTGGGGTGAGACGGAGTGGCAGCAGGTTTTAGAGTTGGTTAAACCGAGCTTGTTTTGGGGAACTTCGGAGGTTGCAGAGACCCTGGAAAGCCCCCTAAATCCCCCACTTGTGGGGGACTTTGATTTCAGTCGGCAAAAATTGGCGATGAAAACACTCATCATGATTCCAACAGGTGGCACTTCAGGCAAAATCCGATTTGCAATGCACACATGGGATACGCTCAGCGCATCGGTGCAAGGATTTCGTCAATATTTTGAGATTGAATCGATTAACTCCCTTTGTGTCCTGCCGCTTTATCATGTGAGCGGACTGATGCAATTTATGCGATCGTTCCTCACAGGTGGCACATTCATTACTCAATCCTGGAAAACGCTAGAGACTCAATTCGACCCACAAGACTTTTTTATCTCACTCGTTCCGACCCAGCTTCAGCAATTGATGCCTTACTGGGACTGGTTAGCGAGATTCAAAACAATTTTGCTAGGGGGTGCGCCTGCGTGGTCAGATTTGCTGCAACAAGCCCGATCGCAGAACTTTCCGATCGCACCCACCTACGGCATGACCGAAACGGCTTCGCAAATTGCCACCCTCAAACCTGCCGATTTTCTTAGTGGAATTCAAGGCTGTGGGCGCGTTCTGCCTCATGCTGAAATCACGATCGTCGATCAAAAGCTCAGCATTCAAGCCAAGTCCTTAATGCTCGGTTACTACCCGAATTTGCTCACCGAGCCGAAATTCGCTCCCGATGACTTGGGGTATTTTGACGATTGCGGCTTTTTGCACCTGCTCGGACGAGACGGCAACAAAATCATCAGTGGCGGCGAAAATATTTTCCCGATTGAAGTTGAAGCGGCAGTTCGATCCACAAACCTCGTCCAGGATATTTATGTTTTAGGCACACCTGACCCGATTTGGGGGCAAAGCGTCACGGCAATTTTCGTTCCAAGTGATGAAGCCATTACGATCGACCAACTCAAAGCCGCTCTACGATCGCGCCTCACCGCCTTCAAACAGCCGAAGCACTGGATCAAAGTTGCTCAAATTCCGCGAACGGCTCAGGGAAAAATTCAGTCCGACCGCATCGATGCAATTCTCAAATGATCCGAAAGATTTCACCGTTGACGAAACCACATACTACACTTGTATTATAAACCTGTCCACACTTATGTAAGGAGACCATCATGCACACCTTAACTCGCACCAGCACAACGGAAATGGAAGTGACGAGCATCCGTTTAGAACGTGAGTTGAAGGAGCAGCTTAAAGCACTTTCTGGCAACCAAGGCTATCAAGCGCTCATTCGCGAAATTTTGTGGAATTACGTCCAACAGCGATCGGGCAGCTACACCCCAGAACTCTCTCCCGCCGATATTCGCGCCACCCTCTCCGCCACCGCCCAAACCGACGATCGCTGCGCCCTGACTGGCAAACCGATACATTCTGGAGATCAAATTCTGCTTGGGCTTACGATCGAGGGCAATCTTATTCCGCTCAGCCTCGGCAGTATGCCTTAACTCGAATATCGGGAGAAAGGATGAGTCAATTCTCCTTTCTCCTGTTATGATAAATATCGCAAGCGGATGTGGCGGAATTGGTAGACGCGCCAGATTTAGGTTCTGGTTTCGCAAGAAGTGAAGGTTCAAGTCCTTTCATCCGCATTTCTGAACTCTCTACCTGTACTGTACATTAACCGTAAGTTGGACATTCGTTCACTATTATGGAGCGGTCGGTGTGGGAGTGGTTGAGCCAAGTTGCAGTGCATAAAGATTAGCGTAAATTCCTTGTTGTGCCAGCAGTTCCGAGTGCGTTCCGTTTTCCACAATCTGTCCGCCTTGTACCACTAGCACCTGATCCGCTTGAGTCACCGTACTGAGGCGATGAGCAATCACAAAACTTGTGCGATTTTGAAGGAGTCGTGCGATCGCGTCCTGCACCAGTGCTTCGGTGCGCGTATCAACGCTGCTCGTTGCTTCATCCAGGATCAAAATTCGCGGCTGAATCAACACTGCTCTCGCAATACTAATCAACTGACGCTGCCCTTGACTCAGCATTGCTCCCCGTTCCCCTAAATAGGTTGAATATCCTTGTGGCAGCGTGGTAATCAGTTCGTGCACGTTTGCAATCTGAGCGGCGGCTTCAATCTCGGCTTGAGTTGCAGTGGGACGACCAAACGCAATATTTTCGGCAACAGTTCCGCTAAACAAAATCGTGTCTTGTAAAACAATCCCAATTTGGCGACGCAGACTAGCTTGAGTCACAGTTCTGACATCAATGCCATCAACCATTACTGTTCCACCAGTCACATCGTAAAAGCGAAGAATTAAGTTAATGATGGTGCTTTTTCCTGCTCCAGTTGCACCGACAAGCGCGATCGTTTGGCCCGGTTTAGCCAGCAGATTGACTTGATTTAAGACGCGCTGATTTGCGGTATAGCCAAAAGAAACATTCTCAAATCGCACTTCACCCTGCATGGGCGGCATCTCGATCGCATCAGGAGCATCATTAAGCTGTGAGGGTTCATCGAGTAAGCTAAAAATTCGTTCGAGTCCGGCGATCGCGGATTGAGCCTGGGTGTAAAACTGACTCAGAATCTGAATCGGTCTGAAGAATTGTTGAACATAAATCAAGAACGCAGTCACAACCCCGACTGTTGCTTGTCCGCTCACCGCTAAATAGCCACCGTATGCCAGTACACCTGCGGTTGCTAAGGTATTGAGAAAGTCGATCGACGGTAAAAAGGCTGCGGTGATTGCGACCGCTTGAATGTTCGCATCGCGATTTGCAGCATTGAGATGGACGAATTCATCAATGTTTAGTTGCACACGATTAAACGCTTGAGCTTCGCGCACACTGCTAATGTCTTCTTCGAGTTTAGTAGATAGTTCTCCGATCGTTTTTCGGGTGACTCGAAAGCGCGATCGTGCCCAACGTGAAAAGACTGCTGTAGTTAGAATCATCAACGGCACAACAAAGTTACTGACTAGCCCCAATTGCAGATTGATCAATAACATTGCAATGATGATGCCAACCAAGCTAAATAAGTTACCGAGCATTTGCGCTACGGTTTGACCGAAAGCTTGATTCACAGTGCTAACATCATTCAACAATCGACTCATCAAATCTCCAGCTTCGCTACGATCGAAGTAGCTCAACGGTAGACTTTGCACCTTCACGAAAATGTCTTCTCGGAGTTGCGCGAGGACGTGCTGCACAATCCAACCGACTCGGACAATCTGCTCACGAATTGCTTGGACACCAATAAAGTAAATCAGTGTCAGTACCAGTAGAGCGAGTAATAAGCCCTGAAGATTCCCTTGTGTGATCAAGTGGTCGATCGACCATCCAATAAAAAACGGCCCAACTGCCTGTGATGCGGCTCCGATTAACACACACAGCAATGCGATCGGAACTTGTTTACGATACGGCTGAGCATAGTTCAAAAACCGCCTTAATGTTGACACCTGGCGGGTTGACTTTTCGGTGGTTGCTAAAGGACTGTTCATGACCGTTTCACCTGAGATTCCAAAATTGCGCTGTAGAGCGGGCTAGTCCGCATTAGTTCTTCGTGCGTTCCCTGTGCGACTAACACACCTTGATCCATCAGCAAAATTCGATCGGCATTTCGCACCGTGGTAATCCGTTGGGCAATCACAAATGCAGTACAAGTTTTTTGCTCCATCAATCGATCGAGTGCCGTTTGAATTTCTGCAGCGGTTTTAGCATCAACGGCTGAGGTACTATCATCGAGGATCAAAATGCGATAGTCGGTTAACAATGTTCGAGCGATCGCAATCCGTTGGCGCTGTCCGCCGGATAGTCCGACACCCCGCTCTCCAACGATCGTGTCGTATCCATCCGGTAGTCCTGCAATAAAATCATGAATCTGCGCGGTTTTTGCAGCCTCGACGATCTCTGATAAAGACGCATCCGATTTGGCATAAGCAATGTTTTCTCGCAGCGTACCAGCGAACAAGGTTGTTTCTTGAAACACAATCCCAATGCGCGATCGTAAACTCGTCAAGCTGAACTCTCGCACATCATGCCCATCGATTCTGACGGCACCTCTAGTCGGGTCATAAAATCGCGGCAGTAGATTGACGATCGTACTTTTGCCTGATCCGGTCATGCCAAGAATTGCGATTAGTTCATTCGGCTTCGTTTCAAAGGAAACGCCTCTCAGGGCTTCAGTCGTTGCGCCGGGATAGCGAAATGAGACATTTTCAAACGTAATTCTGCCGCCACATTTCACAAACGGAATCGCATTGGGTCGATCGCGAATTTCAATTTCAGCATCAAGAACTTCATACACTCGTTGTGCCGAAGCTGCTGCTTGAGCGATCGCAGGTGCAGCAAATCCAATCAGCAAAATTGGTTGAAGAATGAACAGCAAATATGAATTAAACGCAACCAGTTCACCAATGGAAAATTGTCGATTGATCACCTGTGCGCCACCATATCCAACAACCGCAACGGTAATCAAATTGCTCAACAGGAAAATCAACGGAAACGTATTCCGAATTGCATACAGCGTCTTCATGCTGATAGCAATCAATTCATTGTTTAGTGCAGTGTAACGCGCTTTCTCCTGTGATTCTCGGACAAACGCTTTCACCACGCGCACACCGAGGAGATTCTCTTGCAAAACAGCATTTAGATCACCGAGTTGCTGTTGTACTCGCTGAAACACACTGCCATTCCGACTGAAGAATCGCGTTAATAGCCAAGCTGCGATCGGCACAACGATTAGTGTAATCAGTGCTAACTGCCAGTTCATCACCAGCAGAATTGTGGCGATCGTGACCAGCGTAATCACGGCTCCAATCACTTGAATTAAGCTTGTTCCGATCAACACTCGGATCTGCTCAATGTCGCTAGTTGCACGAGTGATTAACTGTGAAGTTTGACTGCGATCGTGGTAGCTAAAACTCAGCGTCTCAATCTTGGTAAACAATTGATTGCGTAGATCATACGCCACACCTTGCGAGGTCGCTTCCGACCAGAAGGTTTGCCCAAAGTTGAACAATCCCCGTGCGATCGCGGCAATCACCATCAAGGCTGCGCTTTCCCACACCACGGTGAAGTTCTTTGCCGCAATGCCTTGGTCAATGCCCCAACGAAAAATTTGGGGAGTGATAGCAGTTGCAGCAGTTAACAGCAGCAGACTTAAAACAGCACCGATCGCCACAAATCGATGCGCCTTTAAACCTTGCAACACTCGTCTGAGTGGAGCCATTGATGAAGGTTCGTCTTCACGGAGTTGAGTCAAACGACACCACCCTTAACAGTTGAACTGTGCGATCTTATGGAACTAAAGCGAGTCTAACATCTGCTTTAGGGCAGGCATATTTTGGTTAAACACGCTGCATCATTGTTTAATTCAACACAAACAACTGTTGAAAAACGTTTCAATTGTACATAGACTGAACATTTAGCTAAATGTATTGCAGCTAAATGCATTGCAGCTAAACGGAAAGTAACGTCAGTTCGACGGGTCTTCTACTTTATTTTGAACAGCCTTTCAGACTTAAATTTTCTCTCGATTTGAAGCTTATGTATTCTCAGGAACTGGGTATTGATCAAACCGTTGCATTAAGTCGAGTAGTTCCGCTTGGCTAGGTTGCCTTCCGTCTTTTGTCAAATCAGCTAATCCCTCAAAATACTGCTCACGTGAATCAGCAGGACAAAACATAATCAGCAATGTTGCTTGGGTCTGCCCAGCATTAGAAAATCCGTGAGGAGTGTTTTCCGGGACAAGAATGAAGGTTTTCGGCTCAGCAACCACTCGGCGCTCACCTAAAACCAGTTCTACCTCACCTTCTACAACATAAAACATCTCAGTCAATTCTTTGTGAATGTGAGGGCTAGCACCATTCGCTCCGGGTTCCATCACAAACTCAAACAAGCCAAAATGCCCGTGAGTTTCTTTGCCTGTTGCTTTGAATGTACAAGTGCTCGTGCGAATTTGTACCGATCGTCCTTCACCAGGTTGCAAAATTAGAGGAAGCGACATGGTTTACTCCTAAGTATCAGGGTGTTGGGAACTGTTGCGATCGCATTAATTTCAAACAATAACTGATTCCCTGCTAACCTTGCCCCTGGAATAAGGATATCGTCAGGTTTACAATCTTCTTCGCTCATCCCTAATAGATGTTATGAATGTTCTATGGAGCTTTTGGGTTAGTCGCTTTAAAACTTCAATATGAACAGAAAATGTCTTCAAGAAGCTTTGGCAATGTTCTGTTTTGTTTACTTTTAGAAGAATGTGTACCATGTCCCAACTTGAAACCTTGCTAGAGAGCATGACTTTGGAAGAAAAGGCGGCGTTGACTGTCGGACAGGACTTGTGGACAACAGTACCCATTGAGCGCCTCAATATTTCTCCGATCTGGCTTTCTGATGGCCCGACCGGACTACGTAAATCGCCTAGTTCAACAGAAGTGGGAATCGGTAGTAGCTTACCAGCAACAGCCTTTCCTACTGAGTCCGCGATCGCATCCTCATGGAATCCTGCCCTAGCTTATGAGGTTGGCAAGGCGATTGCGATCGAAGCCCAAACGCACGATGTCCAAGTGTTACTGGGGCCGGGTGCCAACCTCAAGCGCTCTCCATTGGGCGGACGCAACTTCGAGTATTTTTCCGAAGATCCCGTTCTCAGTGGTTTGATGGCAGCAGCAACAATCAATGGAGTACAAGAGCAAGGAATCGGCACTTCGCTCAAGCACTTTGTAGCAAACGAGCAAGAAACGGGGCGTATGTACTCCAACAGTCTGGTTGATGAACGGACGTTACGCGAGGTTTATCTCACCCCCTTTGAGATCGCAATTACTCATGCGAATCCTTGGTCGCTGATGGCAGCCTACAATCAGGTCAACGGTACCTACGCCTCCGAGAACTCGTACCTCTTGCAGGACATTCTCAGGAAGGAGTGGGGCTACAAAGGAATCGTGATATCGGATTGGTGTGCAGTCAACGACCGGGTTGCGAGTATCAAAGCGGGGCTTCATCTCCAGATGCCCGGTGGAGGTTCAAGCGTGGGCGCGATCGTTGCGGCAGTGAAGTCAAGTCAGCTGCCTGAAGAACAGCTCAACGAGATTGTAAGCGAGCTACTAGAAGCTATCCTTAAGGTGAATACTGCTCGTAAGTCCGCCATGACTTTTGATTCTGAGGAACACCATGCGCTTGCCCGCCGAGCCGCTGGAGAGAGTATTGTCCTGCTCAAGAACGATCGTAATTTATTGCCGCTTGCAGGTGAGGTACTGTCTTCAGTTGCGCTAATCGGACGCTTTGCAAAGTCGCCCCGATATCAGGGATCAGGCAGTTCGCAAGTCGTACCCACTAAAGTAGAGAACGCCCACGACGAGTTAATTCGTCTGATAGGAAGCCGAGAGGCGATCGCTTACGCTGATGGCTACACTGAAGACCAGCAATCCGACTCTGTGCTCTTGAGGGAAGCACAAGCTGTTGCTAAAGCAGCGAAAGTTGCTGTTGTCTTCGTCGGACTACCACCGTCCTTCGAGAGTGAAGGATACGATCGCGAACACATTGATTTACCCCAGGCGCACAATGAGTTAATTGAGGCAGTGTGCGATGTTCAACCGAATGTTGCGATCGTGCTGACGAACGGTGCAGCAGTCACCATGCCGTGGGTGTCGCGGGTATCTGCAATTATCGAAGGGTGGTTGGGCGGTCAGGCGGGTGGCGCAGCCGTGGCGGATGTTTTGTTAGGACGGGTTAACCCTTCAGGTAAGCTGTCGGAAACATTCCCGATCAAGCTTGCTGATACTCCCTCGTATCTCAGTTTTCCGGGTCAGGGACGGCAAGCTATCTATACAGAAGGACTGTTCATTGGTTATCGATGGTACGATGCTCGCGATATCGAGCCGTTGTTTCCCTTCGGTCACGGTTTGTCGTACACCACATTCAGCTACTCGGAGCTAGAGGTAAACCAGCCGACCTTTAAGGATACCGATACGCTTACCGTATCTCTCAAGGTAAAGAACACAGGTTTGCGGGCGGGTCAGGAGGTTTTGCAACTCTATGTGCATCCGAAACAGCCGCGCTTATGTCGTCCGTACAAGGAACTCAAAGCATTTGAGAAGGTGTTACTTCAACCGGGAGAAGAAAAGAAAGTTGAGTTGCAGTTAAGTCCGCGTGCCTTTGCTTACTACGATCCTGACGTTAAAGCGTGGGTGACAGATAGTGGAGAATTCGACATCCTGATTGGCGCATCCTCGCGTGACATCCGCCTCCAGATAACCGTGGCTCTCACATCCACTCGATCGCGACCCCACCAATATGACCGTCTCACTTCCCTTGGGGAATGGATGAGCACTCCGGCGATAAGACAGATGCTGCAACCGATTCACAATCGATTGTTCGTCCGGGCAAAGATGTCGGAGGATGCAGCCGCCGCTGATTCAATGAGGCGCTTCTACGAAGATATGCCAATTGCCAAGCTGGTAGTTATGGGTCTGCTAACTGAGCAACAACTACAACAGATGCTCGAAGAGGTTAACCAGGGGTAAGCAGTGGGAGTGACCTTCTTCAGTCACGATCGGTTAAGCTAACACTTCCGAGAGGTTGTATCTATGCCAGATGCTGCTTAGATGAGCATCAGTGGAATTTATTGAGGAATTTTATCAAACTAGAGAAACACCTGGTCTTACTTAGGAGCAAAAGTTATGAGAGAGTCTATTTGCGCTGCTTTGACTTGTGCCTGTCTGCTCACAAATATGCCGTTTAATCCAAAGCAAGCCTCTGCTGTACCCTTTCCCAAAGCTGTTGCGCCTGATCCGGTTCCTCTGTTTCAACAAGTAGAGCGCAGCACTATCACGATCGCTCTCCAAGCTTCTAAACAAACCCCAGATCCAGCAGATATTTACGTTCCTAGTACCCCTGCAACCCCTAAGAAATTTCCAATCGTGTTACTCCTGCAAGGCGCATTAGTTGATAAATCAGCGTACTCAACCTTCGCCACTGAAGTTGCCCGCTATGGATTCATTGTTGTGGTTCCCAATCATACGCGATCGCTGACGGCTCCAAATGGACAAACGATAAGCGGACTAGCATCTGAACAACAGCAAGTTAACGATGTGCTGAAACAAATGATTGCCGAAAATGCCAATCCTAAATCCCGCCTTGCTAACCGAGTAGACATCACTAGGCTAGGACTATTAGGACATTCGTTTGGGGGGTATGTTGGACTAGGCGCAATCCAAAATCGGTGCTTTCCAGGCGTTTGCACGGGTAGCTTTACTCGACCACCAGCGCTAAAAGCAGGAATCTTTTACGGCACCAATTTCCGAACGCCCCCGATCACAGGCACCTTTCCAATGATCGCGAACCAAAACATTCCGACAGCTTTAATTGCTGGCAGTCTAGATGGTGTGTCTACCCTAGACGAAACCCAAAAAACTTACCGGCAAATTCAAACTCTGCCGAAAGCCCTGATTGTAGTTAAGGGAGCGAATCACTATGGCATTACCAATGAAGATAATCCCCGTGATCCAAGCCGACCCACCCTAACTCAAACTCAGTCGAACACGACGATCGCTCGATGGAGTGCTTGGTTTTTACGCGCACACTTGCTGAATGATCCAGTTGCTTTCGATCGCGTCTACAAACAGGGAAATACTTACGATAGTAATGTTAGTGTAACCAGTGCCAAATAGATGTAATGAAGCAATCAACGCATAGCGATCGCATCAGACGACGCTATGCGTTGAACACTAACAATCCAAATTCAGTCTTATGCTTTTGCACCCTGTGGCAGAAAAGCAGCAGAATCATAGTACGTCCGAAAATGCTGCACTTGTCCGGCTTGAGTTTCGAGGATGCTCACACCTCGATAGCGAATCGGTTCACCAGAAGATAATGTGCCTTCAGAAGTCCACTCTAGCGCGATCGTCCCACTGCCTTCGCTGGTATGCGTAAAGTGAGAGCGGATTTGCTCGAACACGGATAGATAGTTCTGCCAAAACTGCCGAATTGCTTCTTTTCCCCGAATTGGTTCGTGCATTGCCAGATTGCTTAAGTCTGCATTCTCGGCAAACAATTCTACTAAGGAAGCGACTGTTTTCGTCGCTTCTGCCTGCTGTAAGCTTTGCATAAAGCGAGTTGCTAAACTCTCGCTGCTTTTGGCGTGGAATGAAGCATGAGCAGCTTGAGGATTGACTTTTAAGCGAGCATCCGTAAGATCTGCATCAAAGAAATCATCCTGTTGGGCTTGGTCGCGATAGATTCGTTCACTCGATTGCATGATTAAAGTTCTCCTTCAAAATCTTTGTAGGTTAGGGTGTTGGCAACTCATTGTGCAGCGATCGACCTGCTTGGGTGAGCATCTGTCCCAACTGATCAACTTTTGCAGCCCCTTGATCCTGAGCAACAGTTGCACAGGTTGCTTGACCTAATTCTTCAAGCAGTGCCGCGATCGTGGTTGTGCGTGATTCTAGAATGGCTTGCTTCAGTTCACTCAGCTTTCCAAATATAGGAGTATCTTGAAGCTGCATTTCCCAGCGCTCAATCAACGCAATGGCAACCGCAGGATCAGCCGCACTGAGATCTTGTTGGAGCAGATGAAGGGTTGAATCTAAATCAGTGGTTTCGATGTGATGAGTCATTTGCTGTTCTCCTGATGAATTGAGCAGTGTTAGATACTTCCGAATTAGTCCGATCGCAACCGCCGGCAGTTCAAGATGCGGCGTGAGCCGACCTTCTTCAAGCGTCTCAGAACTACGGATTGCAGTCGGATTGAGCTGAGCAAATCGCTCCCCCAACTCTGGATTGGTATATTCGGTCTTCTGTCCCCAAAGTAAAGCAGTTGGTGTGGTGAGCTTGGAAATGTATTGCGCTAAATCAAAGCTTAAGTCGCCGCGCACAAAGGCAAGGGCTGCATATTCTGCGTTCGGCTGTTGTGCAGATTGCAAGTAAGCTTGAACAATTTCGGGATAGACGCGATCGCGGTTCGCAAATTGCCGTTGCTCTAAAAATCCCCGAATTCCTGCTTCAGTTGCCACTCCAGCGCTGTAGAAGAAACGATCAAGAATCGGAATTTTGATGATTTGAGCAAACAGATTCTCACTATAGTTATGTCCAAAGTCATTCAATCCCGCCGCAGTTACAAGAATCAGCGACTTAAATAATTTGGGATGTTCCACTGCGGCTCGAACCGTAAAGGCTGCGGTCAGTCCTGACGCAATCACTGTAGTTGGAGCATCGCACGTTTGCTTGATAAATTCGACGATCGTTTGTACATAGTCCTCAACGCGATAGTTGCGAGCGGGATGCGCCGATCGCCCCCACCCGATCAAATCTGGTGCTAAAACTCGATAGTCAGCAACAAACGCTGGATAGACCTTTGACCATTCATAAGCCGAGGAACCTCCGCCTAGTGCATGGAGAAATACCAATGGTTCTGAAGCAGAGTTTTGGCTCCAAAGCTTTTCTTCGGCAGTGTAGTACACGATCTGACCAAGCGAAGTCTTGAGCGATCGTGTTCCAAATCCAGGTGGTATAAACATAAAAATGAACCCCGACTTGATTTGGTGCAAGCTCAATGGTGCAATTCCTGTCTTAGTACAGAATCAGTCTCAGGGTTAAATTAGTTGTAATTTGCTTGAATTTTCGTGCGATATAAAAGCTCCTATGTTTTTGACTAATGTGACTTCTTCACTTTATGAGTGAGAGGCATCAGCCACCAAATTATGCCAATTAAAAATCCGATGGTGGCAGTGGCAACAGTTGACCAAGGTTGTCCAACTACTTCATTCATCACCAATTGCGTCGTTGAAATCAGCGAGATCGAGAGCGCGATCGTCCCTACGACAATGATCCGACTCGACAGTCGCTTAAATCGCCCCCGATGCCTCAGAGGTCGTCGAATTCGATGCTGCGCGGCTGGTGCGCTGAAGCAAACTAGACTCGCGATCGCGCCAATAAACGCAACAATATAGACCCACTTCTCAAACGATGCAATCTTAGAAAATCCCTCACTAAACGGAAGTAAGATGAGGAATCCAGTCAATATCTGACTTCCCTGTTGCAAGACTCGCAATTCCTGCAACATCTCGTTCAAGCTTTGCTCGTCATGCTCACCAGGATTCATTGGAGTTAATGAATCTTGGGCAATAAGCGGTGTAGTCTGTTGTGTACGGAGTCTGTCCTCTTGCTTGCAAGCTGCGAACCTAAAATTCGAGTTCACAGGGTAAAGTGTACATTAAGAATAGATTAAAGAAATGATTTGGCGTGTCTTGCGGTAGATAGACTTCACGAATTCAAACCGCTCCCTGTGTTAACCATTCGAGGCTAACTATTCAAATGCTCACCTCAAATGCTCCATAGAGAATAATTGCTATGGATTTTTAATTCCTGTCTAACTAGTGTCGTTTCTTACTCAATACCCTCCGTTAGAGCGGCGATGATATGGTCAATATTTTCCGTTTAGTTAAGCTTTAAATCGTTTTTTATACACAAAGCCTGAGATGAGTACGATAAGGTGACAAAGTGTTAGGACGATTCATGTGGCTTCAACAATTCTTACGCGCAATCATGTAACGATACATGGGCAGGGTGACCAGCCAATGCTGTTTGCTCATGGGTTTGGGTGTGATCAGAATATGTGGCGATTTGTAACACCAGACCTTGAGAACGCTCATAAGCTAGTCTTATTCGATTATGTCGGCTCTGGAAAATCTGATTTGAATGCTTACAACATTGAGCGCTACAGCAACCTCAATGGCTATGTTGAAGATGTGCTTGAAATCTGTGAGGCACTAAATCTAACTGATGTGATTTTCGTCGGGCATTCGGTGAGCAGCATCATTGGTATATTGGCATCGATTCAAGCGCCTCAATACTTCAGCCGCCTGATTCTTGTTTGCCCCTCTCCTTGCTACATCAATGACTTGCCCGATTACTTGGGAGGATTCGATCGATCAGATATCGAGGGACTCCTAGACCTAATGGAGAAAAATTACATCGGCTGGGCTAATTTTCTGGCTCCAATGATCATGCAAAATAAGGAGCGCCCTGAGCTTATTAATGAGCTTGAAACCAGTTTTTGTTCAACCGATCCCGTGATTGCTCACCGTTTTGCTGAAGTCACCTTCTTTTCTGATAATCGCCGCGATTTGCTGAAAGTGAGCATTCCATCCCTCATCCTACAGTGTTCAGAAGACGCGATCGCGCCGATTGAGGTTGGTCAGTATGTGCACCGCTATTTGCATAGAAGTGAACTCCGAATCATGCAAGCGACAGGGCATTGCCCGCATATGAGCCACCCGCAGGAAAGCCTTGATCTGATTAAAGACTATCTAGCAACAACCTATGTAATCTAACTAACTATCTAACTATGCGATCTATGCAATCTGATTGTGTGACATTAGGAGCCAGTTACCCCTTGGATGGAGCGCTGAATATTGCACCCTGTGGCTTTCTCACGTTCACCGAAGATAGTAGAATTGTGGCAGTTAATGCGACGCTGCTGCACTTACTCGGCTATGAGCTAGACGAACTACGAGGACAGCAGATAGAAGTCATTTTGCCGATCGCTAGTCGCATTTTCTATCAAACCCATTTCTTCCCGCTGCTCAAGCTGCACGGCAAGGTAGAGGAAGTCTACATCTCCATGAAGTCTAAACAGGGAGATGCGCTTCCTATCTTGATCAATGCAGTGCGTCGGGAACATGCGGATATGACTGTAAATGATTGTGTTTGCGTCCTGATGCACCAGCGAAATCGATACGAGGATGAACTGCTCCAGGCAAAAAAAGATGCAGAAGTAGCAATCTGTGCTCAAAAGCAGACAAATGCTTTGTTGCAGCAATCTCAAATCGAATTGGAGCGAAAACAAACCGAATTATTGGAACTCAATGCAAAGCTTGAGGAGTTGGTTCAGCAACGAACGGCTCAACTTCAGCAAGCCTTAGAGTTTGAAGCGCTTCTAAAACGCATTACCGATAAAGTGCGGGATAGTTTAGATGAACAAGAGATTCTACGATCGGCAGTGCGAGAACTAGCACAAGGGTTAGGAACGCTTTGCTGTGACACGGGCATTTACAGCGCAGATCAGACAACCTCAACCATTGTTTACGAGGTCAGTCACGTCCTTGCACCCGCTCAAGAACCAACCATGTCACTCTCAAACAGTCCTCATGCTGGAGTTTTCCAACGTCTGCTACAGGGACAAGTGAGCCAGTTTTGCGATATTACGTCTGATTCAGTGCGACCCGATCAGCGGTTTCTGGTTGTGCTTGCCTGTCCCTTGATGGATGACCAAGGAGTATTAGGTGATCTTTGGCTGTTTAAGCCTTGTGAAGCAGAGTTTAACGAGCAAGAAGTCCGATTAGTTCAACAAGTTGCCAATCAATGCGCGATCGCGCTACGCCAGTCACGCCTCTATCGGGCGGTTCAGGTACAGGTAGAAGAACTCGCTCGGCTGAACCGCCTGAAGGATGATTTTCTCAGTACGGTCTCTCATGAACTGCGAACACCAATTTCTAGCATGAAGATGGCGATTCAAATGCTCGATATCCGTTTGCGCCCGTTGGGCTTGCTGAACTCACAAACGAATTCGATTAGCCGCTACTTTCAAATTCTACAGACGGAATGTGAACGAGAGATTAGTCTGATCAATGACCTACTAGATTTGACTCGAATTGATTCTGGCGCAGAACCCTTGAACCTCACGTCGATTCAGTTCAAATCTTGGGTTAATCAGGTTGCTGTCCCCTTTCTTCAACACACCGCCGATCAAGAGCAACACCTAAAGCTCTCAATTCCCGATGATCTGCCCCTCTTCACAACAGATCCGGTGTGTCTAGAACGAATCCTGACCGAGTTACTGCACAATGCCTTCAAATATACGCCCCCCAGCGAGACCATTACGATCGCAGCCCGCTTAGAAACAGACAATCTCAATACTGCTTTCCTGCTTGAAGTGAGCAATTCAGGGATCGAAATTCCTGCAATAGAGCACGATCGCATCTTCGATAAGTTCTATCGGATTCCCAAACATGATCCGTGGAAGCATGGCGGCACAGGATTGGGTCTATCCTTAGTCAAGAAATTAGTCGCTCGACTGGGTGGAATCATCTGGGTTGAGAGCGGCGATCGTCTTACGAAATTCATCCTGCAATTCCCACTGAATCAGCAAGCCTGAATCTGGGGCGCGTCTCAAGGATCGAGAGATTTGGCATAAAATCTACTTTGCAGCAAAAAAGCCGACTGACTTCAATCAGCCGGCTTTCTAAATTTCGCCTAAGCCTAGCCGCGAATTTTAGCTTGAGGTAGTTCAGCCGTCTCTTGACGGGGCTGTGCCGCGATCGGTTGGCTCTTCACTTCTGCTTGCTGCAAGAGCGGTGATTTTACTACCGAATCATTTGCCAGCGTAAACAGAGGATTCGAGAGAATCCCAGCGATCGAAGTCGCAATCAGGGTCAGAATCAAACCGATTTGCAGCGGACGCAGCCCAGGCAGATTCCAGACGATCGGCGGATAGTTTTTGACCACTTCCGACATTTCCTGCGGCTCTTTCACGACCATCATCTTCACCACTCGGATGTAGTAGTAAATTGAGATCACGCTCGTCACCAAGCCCAAAATCACCAGCGTATAAGCTCCCGCTTGCCAACCTGCCCAGAATAAATACAGCTTCCCGAAGAAGCCTGCCAAGGGAGGAATGCCACCGAGCGAAAGCAGACACACGCTCAACGCCAAAGTCAGCAGCGGGTCTTTCTGATACAAGCCCGAATATTCGCTGATTTGGTCGGTTCCAGTCCGTAGCGTGAACAGGATGATGCAGGTGAACGCACCCAAGTTCATAAACAGATAAATCATCAGATAGAACAGCATACTGGCATAACCAGCATCTGAGCCGATGACTAACCCGATCATCACAAAGCCTGCTTGACCGATCGACGAATACGCCAGCAGTCGCTTCATGCTGGTTTGCGCCAGAGCGACCACGTTTCCAAGCACCATGCTCAAAATCGCTAGCGTCGTCATCACCAAATGCCACTGATCCGTGACTTGGGGGAACGCCGTCACCAGCAAGCGAATCGCCAAACCGAATCCAGCTGCTTTTGATCCGACTGACAGGAACGCAACCACCGGAGTTGGCGAACCCTCATACACATCTGGTGTCCACTGGTGGAATGGAACGGCTGCAATTTTGAAGGCAATGCCCGCAATAGCAAACACCAGCGCAATTACCAGCCCGATCGACTGGTCTAATCCTGCAACTGAGATTTTTTGGGCGATCGCCAAGAGTTGAGTTTCACCACCCGACAGCCCGTACAGCAGGGATGCCCCGTAGAGAAAAATCGCCGAACTCGATGCGCCGATCAAGAGATATTTCAGCGCGGCTTCGTTCGATCGCGGATCGCGTTTGGTGTAGCCCGTCAATAAATAAGACGAGATACTGAGCGTTTCTAGCGAGACATACACCGAAACCAATTCATCCGAGCCACAGAGGAACATTCCGCCTAGCGTAGCCGTAAGCAGAATCGTGAGGAATTCAGCCAGTGCGGTTCCCGACTGCTCGACATAGCGCACTGACATCAGAATCGTGACGGCTGCCGAGAGCGCAACGATCCCCCGAAGCACGATGCTCAAGTCATCGCTATTAAATTCACCCAGAAACCCGATCGGGGTGGGGCTATCCCAAAGCGTGAACAATGACCCTACCGCCGTCAGCAGCCCGCCGATCGCAAAATAGGGTGTCCATTTTGAGGAATTTTGTCGCCCTACAATTAAGTCGCCCACAATGACGACCATGATGGTAGTGATCACGATCACTTCTGGAAGGATCGTCCCAGCATTGAGCTGAGCCACGAGAGAAGCAAAATCCATAGCACGAAGTCCGTAGGAGCAGGAATTAACAAAAATTTATGCTAGGCGCACTTTCATTTGAGTCAAGCGAATACTTCGCCTTCTAGGGATTCTATCGTGCAACGGCTGCCTCGTTCTCGTTGAATCTCGCTTCTCTGGTGCATCTTGTAATTGGGATCGTTATGATGCACCTATCAAGTGTGATCTATATTGATCAAGCAACTGCCCTCAGAATGAATTTCTGCCAAAAGATAGACGATTGATCGTCGATCGTCTACAGTCATAGACTTAGGTGTTTGTGACAGTTATTTCGACTGGTCTATTTCTTCTGGATTTGATCATTTTTGGGTGAATCAAATTGAGCAGTTGGGTATGGTTATAAGTTAGAAGCGAGTGGCATCACGGCTGCTATACGCCTCAAGCGTGGTTTTCCGTACCCCACGATCGATCAAAGTGAGTGATATTGGTATCAATACGCCCTGATTCTTGTTGAACAGCGATTTCTAGTTAGACAGACTCATGCCAACTCTTGTCATTGTCGAATCTCCGACGAAAGCCCGCACCATTCGCAACTACTTGCCTCGCGGCTACCGCGTTGAGGCATCGATGGGACATGTGCGCGATCTCCCTCAATCCACGAGCGATGTCCCCGATTCGATTACCGATAAACGGGTGCGGGAACTTGGTGTCAATATTGAGGCAGGCTTTGAGCCAATTTATCTTATTCCAAAGGATAAATCGAAAGTCGTCAAGACCTTAAAAGATGCGCTGAAAGAGGCGGATGAATTGGTGCTGGCGACTGACGAAGATCGCGAGGGTGAAAGTATTAGCTGGCATTTGCTTCAGCTTCTCAAGCCGAAAGTGCCCGTCAAGCGCATGGTCTTTCACGAAATCACCGAAGACGCAATCAAGAGCGCGATCGATAACTGCCGCGATATTGATGTGAGATTAGTCCGCGCTCAGGAAACGCGCCGGATTCTCGATCGCTTGGTCGGCTACACGCTGTCGCCGCTGCTCTGGAAGAAGATTGCCTATGGCCTATCAGCCGGTCGGGTGCAGTCGGTCGCGGTGCGGTTGCTAGTGAATCGGGAGCGTCAACGTCGCGCCTTCCGCAAAGGGACGTATTGGGATTTAAAAGCGCTGCTGGCGGTGGATGCCGCTCCAAAACAAGAATTTGAAGCGAAGCTCGTTACATTAGCGGGACGCAAAATTGCGACGGGTGCGGATTTCGATGAATCGACCGGACAAATTGTCGCAGGTCGAAACGTCGTATTGTTGAGCGAAGAAGAAGCAAGAGCCTTACAAGCCCGATTAGACGGCAAGGTTTGGACGGTTTCGGATTTAGAAGAACGTCCCGTCACGCGGAAACCTTCGCCTCCGTTTACGACTTCGACGCTGCAACAAGAAGCGAACCGTAAATTAGGCTTATCGGCGCGGGATACGATGCGGACGGCGCAGAGCCTGTACGAGCAAGGCTACATTACTTATATGCGAACGGACTCGGTGCATTTATCGCAGCAAGCGATCGCAGCCGCCCGCAGTTGTGTTGAAGCAATGTACGGAACCGATTACCTCAGTCCCCAACCGCGCCAATACACCACTAAGAGCAAAGGCGCGCAGGAGGCACACGAAGCGATCCGTCCTGCGGGAAGTACCTTCCGCACTCCGAGAGAAAGTGGGCTAAGGGATCGCGAATTAAAACTGTACGACTTGATTTGGAAGCGAACCGTTGCGACTCAGATGGCAGAAGCACGCCAAACTCAAGTAACGGCACAGATTCAGGTCGAAGATGCCGGATTTAGAGCGAGCGGTAAGCGGATTGATTTTCCAGGATTCTTCCGGGCGTATGTGGAGGGATCAGACGATCCGAATGCTGCGATCGAGAACCAAGAAATCATCCTGCCGCCGATGCGGGCTGGCGACCATCCCAAGTGCAATCAGTTAGAAGCGATCGGGCATGAAACCCAACCGCCCGCCCGTTTTACCGAAGCTTCTTTAGTCAAAACGCTAGAAAGTGAAGGGATTGGACGACCTTCGACCTACGCCAGCATTATTGGTACGATTACCGACGAGCGCAAAGGATACGCTCAACTGGTCGGCAATACTCTCGTTCCAACCTTTACAGCGTTTGCGGTCGTAGATCTGCTCGAAAAGCATTTCCCGGACATTGTAGATCTGCGGTTTACGTCCAAAATGGAGCAAGCCTTAGATGACATTGCTTCGGGCGAAGTCGATTGGCTGCCGTACTTGAAGCAGTTTTATCTTGGGGATCACGGGCTTGAAACTCAGGTCAAAGAGCGCGACAGTAATATTGATCCCAAAGAAGCCCGAACGATTCATCTTGACGATCTAGAAACAAAAATTCGGATTAGCCGCACCGGAGCCTACATCGAATCCGAGAACGGAAACATCAATTTGCCGAAAGATATGCCACCTGCGGATCTCAACCCCGAACAGGTCGAGGTCTTGCTAAAAGGACCGAAAGTGCTAGGGTATCATCCCGAATCTGGAGAGCCAATTTACGTCAAGCTTGGGCCTTATGGTCATTACATTCAGCTTGGCGACAAAACCGACGAGAATCCGAAACCTAAGAACGTTTCGATCCCGCCAAAAGTGAAGCCCGAAGACGTAACCTTAGAGATGGCAGTCGGATTGCTGTCTTTGCCGAGAACGTTAGGGGTTCACCCAGAAACGGAACGGAAAATTCAAGCCGCGATCGGTCGTTTTGGTCCCTACATCGTGCATGATTTGGGCAAAGACGAAGAAGGTAAACCGAAAAAAGATTATCGATCGCTCAAAGCCGGCGATGATGTAACGACGATTACGCTCGATCGAGCTTTACAACTGTTTGCAGAACCAAAAGCCGTTCGCGGCAAACGTGGTACTGCTACCCCAATTCGAGAGCTAGGCGCACACCCCGACGATGGAGAACCCGTCAACATCTATAACGGCCCGTATGGCGCTTATCTCAAACACGGCAAGGTGAACGCTTCACTGCCTGAAGGTCAGACGGTTGAGGAGATCACGATGGATGTAGCGGTTCAAGCGTTAGCGGCAAAAGCTGGAACGAAGAAAACTACCAAGTCGAAGAAGACCACGACCGCGAAAACCACTGCGAAAAAAACGACGGCTAAGAGTTCAACGAAAACCGCGGCAAAGCGATCGACGACGAAAGCGGCAGCGGCGAAAAAATCGACAGGCACAAGCAAGCGCGTCAAGGCAAATGACTAATCCATAGCTGGAGAAGCTAATGCGTTTGATCGGGCAATTAACAGAGGAAATCTTAGCCTTGCCCAATGTTTGTTATGGGCGCTCGTACTCTGATTTTTTCTGCATAGCTTCTCCAACCACAGAATTGACTAAACCGCCCAACAACATCACAAACGCGCTGAGGTAAAGCCACAACAGCAAAACAATCACAGCCCCGATCGCGCCATACACCTGGCTGAAATTCCCAACTTGAGCCACATAAAACCGCAGCAATCCAGATAGCATTGCCCAGAGTAACGCGGCTAGAATTGCTCCTGGCAGAATTGGTGTTCCATGCCGCCACTGACTCGTACCAAACCGATAGATAAAGCTCAGGGCTAACGCCAGAATCACTAATGCGATCGGTAAACTCAAATGATGCCAGAGGTGAAACACAGTATGGGCAAACCCTCCACTGTTAAAGGCGACAATCTGAACTGCAACATCGCTAATCACGACAATCAGCAGCGCCGCTACAAGTAGCAAACCCGTTCCCAGTGCTAAAGCGAGGGCGACCAATTTTGCCTGCCAAAACGGTCGAACTCGTTTACGCGGAATCCGATAGATTTGATCTAAGGCTGCCATTGTTGAGCCTGTGACACTCGAAGACACCCAGATCGCGGCTAAGAAACTGAGCGAAAATAACTGCTGATTGCTTCTTGCTTGTAGATATTCCAGTGATCCCCGAATTAAGACGACTGCTTGTTCGGGGATGACTTGATTCAGTTGGTTGGTGAGGGTGCGGAAATTGGCTTCGGAAAGCTCGAACAGCCCGATCGCGCTCAAGACAGCGAGTGCTGCTGGAAACAGTGCAAAAATTGCATTGTAGGCAATTTCAGCCGAGAGTCCGGGTAAGCGATGTTGGGCAGCCCGCCGAATGATAACTGCCACCGTTTTGAAGTTGAGGTACTTGAGGAATCGAAAAAAGCGGGTAATCAGAGCTAAACCGGACAGGCGTTTCAGCATTGTGAATCGGTGATTCTGGCGTAATTCTAGCAGTTTAGCCAATGCAACCGGAAAGGGCTGTATCAGGGGCGTGAAAAATGAGTGATACAGGCTGTATCTAAAAGCGTGAATTCCGGTGTGGTGAAGACTGAGCAGCGTGTGAGTTGACTGAGTGCGGGCGTTTTTCCCTGCTGTAAATTGGTAAGCGCGATCGAATATGCCGGTTGAAAGCTTTCAAGCCAGTCTGCGCGGGTTAGATACTCTGGTGTAAACGCGGATTGCTCGATTAACCAGAATTTGATGTTGTACCGCTCGATCGCTTGTTTTGCCAATGTTAAATCCGAACTATATTGCGCCTGCAACACATCAATAATACGCTGGCGAATCTGACGGTAATAACCCAGATGAAACGGAAGTGAATGTTCTCTGCTAAATAAAACAGAGCGTTGAGCAAAGGTTGAAATATTGTTCGCTTCGTCGGAAAGCGTTGCGATTAAGGTATCTTTGGGCTGAGTTTGCAGAAATTGATAGAGCGGTGCATTTCCGACCCGGAAGTTTGTGCTGGGAAAGCCTCGCGAGAACTGAGGATAGAACACCAGCACAATGCCGATCGCACTGATCAAACTGAGTCTTGCACCCAGTGCGATCCATCGTTGCCGAATAGCTAAACTTTCACAGGCTCGAAGGGTGGTATCGGCTAGAACAGTAAGCGTGATTCCTGCTGCGATCGCCAATACAATTCGGAAACTGTGTGCTGTATATCTGGTGGGAAAAAATAGCCTGAGCAACAAGAGGTGAGCCGCGCCATATAGCCCTAATGAGACCCAAATGATCTGCGGTAAAACTGCGATTTTGCGATTGATTTGCTGTACCAGTGGAAATCTTGACGGATATCGCATCAAAATCGGCAGCAATAATCCAAACCAGATTAACGGAGGCATTAGAGGTGGAATGATTCCGCTATGTTCGCCAAATAGCCAGAAGACCCAAGGATTCAGATTGAAGAAGGGATGTCTTCCCCCTGGATATAGTTCTGGCATCGTTAGGGCTTGCGATCGCGTGATCACAGGCGCAAATTCCGCAGAAGAAATGGCATAGGGTACAAGTGCGATCGCGCTAAATCCAATACAAACTCCAACGAATTTAAGTTGGTCAAGACGAAGTTTTCTAGATTCCCAATTCCATAGCCTTAGACATAAAAACGCGATCGTAATCAATACTAAAGGTGGATAAATTAATGCTTGTAAAACTAATGTGATCAGAATACCAACTCGTTGATTACGAATGAGAGAATATAGAAACGCTAAGAATAAGGGTGTGATAAATGATCTAGGAGTTGCAGAATTCAAATCATCTCGAAACCATAGACTCTGATTCAGGATTAGTGTGGCGATAAATCCGGTAACAGCAAATGGAAACAATCGTAAGCAGAGGGCAAAGCTGTACAGGGTTGCGATTAATCCAAGCGCGATCGGAAGCACTTTACTCAACCAAAGCGGCTGCACTCCAAACATCGCCATCACCTGATAAATAGCAGCATATCCAGGTGGGGTAATTGACTTGAAATACTGAGCAATCAGATCATTGGGCAGCAGAGTGGGATCAATAAATCGCTGCATCCAGAACACATATTCTCTTGCATCATCTTGCACCACAAAATCGGCTCGAAACGCTTTCTGTAGCGCGAGAATGCCGTAATAAAGAGCAAAAACGAGACTCAGACCGAGCCAGAGGGCAGCCGCACGCAAGTTCTTCGTAGGATTGTTCTCTGGCTCGCTCGAAGTCATCAGAAATTGATGTGCCCTGGTGAGCATTATTAAAGCGTATAAGTGAAGTTCTCCACGAGCATACCAGGAACGTGAACCCCGCCTAAATTCCGATGTCCATAGGTTCCAACTTCAGGAACGAACTCCTGGAAATTGGTTAATGCAATCAAGTTCTCGCCCCAGAACTGATACAGACTATCATCGAATCTGAGATTTTCGATCGGCGCAACAATCTCGCCATTTTCCACCCAAAAGCAGGCATATCGGGTCATTCCGGTAATTCGACCCGTGGGACGATCGCTCCAGTTAAGATAATGCAGATTGGAGAGATATAGCCCTGTGTCTAAAGCTTGAAGAATGCGATCGTGGTCTAAGTCTCCAGGGAGAATTTCGGGCGATCGTAGTCCTTCGCTCTCAGATGCACCATTCGCTTCTAGTCCGTACTCTTTCGCGGTTCTGGATGAAGTGAGCATATTAATCAGCTCACCCGATTCAATCAGCGAGAGTTCCAAGGGTGCAATTTCACCCAGTTCATTAAATCGCGGCACTAAGCCAGATTTGAAGTTTTCTTTCAGCGTGAACTTGGGAGATAGCTTTTTCTCGCCGCGCCGCATGGCACTAAAACAGCTTCCGCCTTGTTGATGGGAGGACTCACTAATGCCGCCCCAAGACAGCATCGAGGCGAGTTCTGCAAGCGCAGCAGGGGCAAGATAGGTGCGATATTGTCCCCGTTGGATCGATTTCGGCGGTTGTGCCATGCGGCTTAACTGCGATCGAGATTCTTCAATCCTCGCTTGATACGCCTCACTATCCCAATCTGATCCCGCAAGCGTTCCTTTTACGGCTTGCCCATCTGGTGTAAACAGCGAGTAATCGAGCGAATACGAATCCGTTGCAAACCAGTGTTTTTGACCCACCGAATCGGCATAGGCACGAATCACCGATCCGGCCGCATAAATGCCTGTGAAATCAAGATCGGATACGACAGGCAGCAAAGCTGAAACGACTGCTTCTGGATCGAGCAGTTGACCGGTATGAACTTCACGACTGGTATTATTGCCAGCCGGAAGCACTAGATAAGGATTTTCTGGAAGCTGTGCTACCTCTTCACGCAGCGATGCGATCGCCTGGATTGCCGTTCGTCGATCGTTTTCAAAATCGCCTGTAAACGGAAACTCTCGATAACTGCTGCGCTGATTGTGCATTAACACCAATTGCAGATTGCCATCGTTGACACTTCCAGTTTGGCGAACTTTGGCATGATTAAATCGCGTGAATTGGCTTTGTTCACTATCCAGCGTCAGCGTGAATTGCTCATCGGGTTTCAACTGATTGCGGATTTCCTCAACCAGTTGATTAAAGCTATTTTCCAACATCGTTATGCACCCCCGCCAAAAACTTCGATATTTGCAAACACTGCGATCGGTGAACCATGTCCGACCGTGATTGCCTGATTCGGTTCGCCTTTCCCGCACATCGGCGTGCCGTACATTTGCCAAGTCGAACGATCGCCCACAGCAATTAGTCCGCCCCAAAACTGCGGCGTGATGCTGCGATAGTTCGGATTGCGTAGAGTCTTCGTCAGCTTGCCGTTTTCGATGCGTTTGGCGTATTCGCAACTGAACTGGAATTTGTGGCGCTGATCGTCGATCGACCAAGAGCGATTCGATTCCATGTAAATGCCGCGATCGATGCCGGCAATGATTTCTTCAAAGCTTTGATCGCCGGGTTCAAGGTTGAGATTTGCCATGCGGTCGATCGGCGGACGATTCCAAGACGATGCCCGCGCACAAGCAACCCCTTTTACCCCAGTTCTGGCTTGGCTTTCGAGGCTACCGACTCCGCGCTGTAAAACGCCTTCTTTGATCAAATATTCACGACTTGCAGGTGCGCCAGTGTCATCAAAACTGTAACTAGCAAATTCTCCAGAAACCGTCGGATCAAAGGTAATGTTCATCAACGGAGAGCCATACACCAAGTTTCCAAAGTCTTGGAGTTTGACAAAGCTCCCACCGGCATAGTTGCGCTCATCGCCCAGAATTCGATCGAGTTCCAACGGATGCCCAACACTCTCATGAATTTGCAGCAGCATTTGATCCGGAGCAAGAACCAACGTGGTCGTTTCATTCGGACAGTCTTCAGCCGTGAGCAGTTCGATCGCTTGTGCTCCAACTTGCTGCACTCGCGCCCACAGATCCGGAGTAATGAAGTATTCCAAGCCGCCCTGATAACAGCTTGCCAGCCAGCCGTTGTTTGATCGACGCTGAACGATCGCGCCCTCTTGAGCCGTTGCGGAATAGTCAGTTCCGATGCGAAAGAAATGCTGATACACTTCTGAACCGTTTGTGCTGACAAACCAAGTTTCTGTCTCAGTCGTGAGGGCGGTGGAGCTGGTTTGCACGATCTGATCAGAGACTTTGAGTTCGCGGGTGATCTTAATCAAGATGTCATTAATTTCACCAGGGCTAAGCGCATCGAACGGCTTCACCAACGGAGAAACATACTGTCCGACCACTTTCGGACGTGCCGAAATCGGGGTCGAATAGATGTTCCATTCTGAAGCCGCGATCGCTTGACGGTACGCCTTTTGTGCTGCGGCTTGAATTCCTGCAAGCGTGATCAGATTGGTTGCGGCGTACCCAATCTGACCCTTGACCAAGACTTCGACCATCACGCCCTGAGTTAGCGATGAGCCGTTTGTTTCGGGAATGCCATCGCGGACAGATCGCGTGGTTGATGCTTCCTTGGTTGCCCGTAGCCCCACCCAATCGGCGGGGACATCGATCGCATTGAGAAAATGGGAAAGTTCAGAAACCATGGGGCTTGGGATAAGTGGGAATACTCGATCTCAATCTCTGGTGGAAAACTTGCCATCAGAGATAAGTCATTATAGTGCGGTACTTCTAGTCTAGCGATGCCAAATCGTTTCACCGCCTGGTTTATCGATCAGCGTGATTCCTTGAGCTTGAAGTTCGTTGCGAATGCGATCGGCTTCGGCATAATTTTTCGCCTTTTTCGCGGCTTTGCGTTCTTCGACCAGCGCGACGATCGCGGCATCAGATAATCCCACCGCTGTTTCTTCGGGTTGGGCTTCGAGTCCCAAAACTTTCGCCAGTTCGATCAGGGTTTTCCACTGTGCAAGAAGAGTTTCAGGTTCCGCTTCGGTTTTACCTTCGTGTACGAGAATGTTGCCTTCGCGCTGTAATTCTTTAGCGATGGGGAATAGAGCCGCCAATGCACCGGATGTATTGAAATCATCATCCATTGCGGCTTGGAATTCTTGCACGGTTAAGGAAGTTCGATCGAGTTCTCCCTCCGGAGTAGAATTGAGCTTGAACCCAAATAACAAGCCATCTTTTAAGGTATTCCAGCCGTTTTCAGCCGCAGCCAAGGCATCATCGGTAAAATCGATCGGCTTACGATACCCCGCCTGCAACACAAACAAGCGAACCACCATCGGATCAGCGCCTTTTTTGTCCAGCAAATCCCGAATTGTGGTGAAATTACCCAGCGACTTCGACATTTTCTCGCCGCCGACATTCACCATGCCGTTGTGCAACCAGTAATTCGCCAGCGATCGACCCGTGACCGCTTCCGACTGAGCAATCTCATTTTCATGATGCGGAAAGATTAGATCCGCACCGCCGACATGAATATCGATCGACTCTCCCAAAAATTCCCGCACCATTGCCGAGCATTCAATATGCCAACCCGGACGACCTTTACCCCAAGGCGACTCCCAAGCAGGCTCACCCGGTTTCGCCCCTTTCCAAAGTGCAAAATCAAACGGATAGCGCTTTTTCGGTTCGTCATCATCGACGCGCCCACTCGCACCCGCCTGCATCTCGTCTAACTTGCGTCCCGAAAGCTTGCCGTACTCTTTATCCTGCTGAACGGCGTAGTACACATC
The DNA here is from genome assembly GCF_039962495.1 of Leptolyngbya sp. AS-A5. NCBI lineage: Bacteria > Bacillati > Cyanobacteriota > Cyanophyceae > Leptolyngbyales > Leptolyngbyaceae > Leptolyngbya > Leptolyngbya sp. AS-A5. The sequence continues at coordinate 64,711 of NZ_JAMPLL010000016.1, forward strand.
GCCATCCGCCGCATATGCAAATTCTTTTTCCTCTAATTCGCGAATCAGGCGTTTAATCCCGTCCAGCGTTTCGGTCGCGCGAGGATAAGCATCTGCATCGAGAATATTCAACCGCCGCATATCCTCGAAATATGTTTGAATATTGCGTTCTGCCACGGCTTCCATCGTCGAACCTTCTTCCCGCGCTCGTCTGAGAATTTTGTCATCGATATCAGTAAAATTCTGCACATAGCGCACTCGATAGCCGCGCCACATCAAATAACGCCGCACTGTATCCCAGACGATGTACGATCGCGCATGACCCAAATGGCAATCGTCATACACCGTAACTCCGCAGCAATACATCTTCACCTGATCGGATAAGATCGGCTCAAACGGCTCCTTCCGGCGAGTTAGGGTGTTGTAAACGACTAAAGCCATGAAATTCTTAAACACAATAAAGACTGATAGCCCATCTTAATCGATTCTGATCAGCAATAATGGGGGAAAAGATATTTGATGCGATCGTGCTATGCAATCAGTCAGCACTCAGTCTGAATCCACAATGGATGTGCCCAAAACTGGGCTTCCGGTTACGATTATCACAGGCTTCTTGGGTAGCGGTAAAACCACGCTGCTGAACCACATTTTGACGAATCAACAGGGCTTAAAAACTGCCGTGTTGGTCAACGAGTTCGGTGAAATCGGTATCGATAACGAACTGATTATCCAGACCGATGAAGATAAGAATATGGTGGAACTCAGCAACGGCTGTATCTGTTGCACCATCAATAACGATCTGGTTGATGCGGTCTACAAGGTTCTAGAACGCCAAGACCAGATCGATTATCTCGTCGTTGAAACGACTGGACTTGCCGATCCGCTTCCGGTTGCACTGACATTCTTAGGAACGGAACTGCGGGATCTGACTCGGCTTGATTCGATCGTTACCGTGGTCGATTCTGAAAACTTCAGCCTAGATCTGTTCAATAGTGAAGCGGCTTACAGCCAGATTGCTTACGGCGATATCATTTTGCTGAACAAAACGGATCTAGTCGATGAAGCCAACGTCGATGCGCTCGAAGTTCGGATTCGAGATATCAAAGACGGTGCGAGAATTCTCCGTACGGTTAAGGGGCAAGTTCCGTTAGCTGCCTTGTTGAGTGTGGGTCTATTTGAGTCCGATAAATACTTTGACCCGGACGCTGAATCGGATCATCATGACCACGAACATGATCACGCTCATGACCATCACGATCATTCTGCCTGCGATCATGATCATGGACATTGCACTCACGATCACGATCACGATCATCACCATCACCACTCGAATCACTTAGAGAATGATGGTTTCACCTCGGTTTCATTCGAGAGCGATCGACCGCTCAGCATTCGGAAGTTCCAGCATTTCCTTGATAATCAGCTTCCGACCAATGTGTTTCGCGCCAAAGGCATTCTCTGGTTTGATGAAAGTCCGAAGCGTCACATTTTCCACTTGAGCGGCAAGCGGTTCTCGCTCGATGACGACGAATGGAAAGGCACTCCGAAGAATCAACTGGTGCTCATCGGACAAAATTTGGATCATGAGGAATTACGATCGCAAATCGAAGCCTGTGTCTGTCCGTCTTCACAAAACAAAGGCAAAGGTTTCGGGCGATAAGGGCAATCTAAGATAAAGTTCTTTGATTGTCTAATGTCTTCTAAACAAATTCTCGTTTGCCAGTACCAAAGCTGTCTTGCTCAAGGATCAGCCGAGGTGCTGGCAGCTTTTTTAGACTGTGCGGATTCTGAGGTGTCGATCGTTCCGAGTGAATGCCAAGGCCAATGCAATCTTGGTGCAATCGTGAGAGTTTTACCCGATGAAATTTGGTATTGTCGGGTGAAACCAAGCGATGTCAGTGCGATCGCTGAGTCTCATTTGCAGAATGATCAAGTCGTCGATCGATTGCTTCATCCCCGAATTCATCCGCGTTATTCAACCTGATTTTGCTGCTTTTATTAACGTGAGTTCGACGAAAGAATTTGCTTCGATGCTGAATCCGGGTCGCCCCCCAAATCCCCCACGAGTGGGGGAATTTGAAGATTAAGAAACCGCTTCAATTTAGGAAATTGCTGTTTTCTAAGTCCCCCAGAATGAGGGATTTAGGGGGCAAGAAGCCGATTAAAACGAAGCAAGAAATTTCGTCGAACTCACGTTTTATTATCGTCGATCAATATCTCGCGATCGACAATCCGAATCGACGCGAATCGATAATGCTTTGATCTTCTAATCCTGCGCTTCTTCGTTCAGCGCCTGAATCCATTGCTGAACCAGTTCGGGGTTAAAAATCTCTTGTAGGCGTTGTTGTCCTTCGGGAGATTGCAGCATTTGAACAATTACACGATTTAATAAATCGATGGCCTTCGCGGCATCAGGTGAACCGATTTGCTGAAGTATGGCTGCGGCTTCTTGCAAGTAGGGAATTGCTGAAGCATCCTCTCCTTGTCGATGTGCTAATCCTCCTAAGCACCAGAGCGTCATTGCTTTTCCCTGAACATATCCAATTTGCTCCTTTAATACAAGGGACTGATTGAAAAGCTTGATCGCTTGATTCACTTGTCCTTGAGTGGCGTAGATGCTTGCCAAATTGTTTAACGTCGTCGCTTTTCCCTGCACGTTGCCGATTTGCTCATTGAGTTGCAGCGATTGTTGATAGAGGTTGATCGCTTGATTCACTTGTCCTTGAGTGGCGTAGATGCCTGCCATTTGGTGTAACGTCGTCGCTTTTCCCTGCACGTTGCCGATTTGCTCATTGAGTTGCAGCGATTGTTGATAGAGGTTGATCGCTTGATTCACTTGTCCTTGAGTGGCGTAGATGCTTGCCAGATTGTGTAACGTCGTCGCTTTTCCCTGCACGTTGCCGATTTGCTCATTGAGTTGCAGCGATTGTTGATAGAGGTTGATCGCTTGATTCACTTGTCTTTGATTGGCGTAGTAGATGTTTGCCAGATTGTGAATAATGGCTGCCTTCTCACGCAAAACGGCTTTATCATCTGTGTCTGGATAATCTTCTAGAGCTTTTTGATAATTCTGAAGTGCAGAATTTGTCTCTCCTAATGGTTCCTCGGTTTTTGCAAGTTGGTGACGAACGCGGAAATCTTCGGTTACTTCTAGCGTCGATCGACAAAGCTGACCCGCTTCCCGAAATCGGCTTTTGTTTATCCATCGATCTGCAACCCGATCAGCAATTTCCGCCGCGATCGCTCCCTCTCTCCCAATCAGCGCCAACCGATGAATTTCGATCGCCTGATCTCCCGTTGCACCCTTTTCGCCTTGCCACCAAACCCGATACAACTCCCGCGCCGCCGCCCCTGCCAGCGCATCTACTTCCAACCCCTGCACCATCAAAATCCGAGGAACCCGCACTGATCCATCCGGCACGACCTCCAGCAACCCCAGCGCGATCGCTCGCTCCACCGATCGCCCCTCCGCCTCACACACCGACTCGAACACCGATCGCGGCACCGGAATTTCAAACACCATCCCCCGCCCCAACATCTCGACCAATGCTTCTGGCTGTTGTTTCAGCAACTCATCCGCCAAAATCTGTGCCCGAAACTCCGCTTCCTTCCCCTCCATCGCCGCCAAAATCTTGATCTGATCCGTCTCACCATCCAACAAGATCAGATCCAACCACTCCAGCAAGCGCGGATTCCCATCGGCGATCTCGATCGCTTTCTTCTGTAACTCTGAATCAACCTCTTTCGATTGAAACGCGGTTAATCGATCGCACTTTTTCTGCAATTCCCCATCGCGCAACCCTGCCAACGGCTCCCGATGCAACCGATCGCGCATCCCCGTGCCAAAATCATATCGACTCGTCACAATCACCCGATGCGGCACACCCGACAGATTAATCCCCTCTAACACCCCCTGCAACACCGGAACCACTGCCGATCTCATCACCTGCAATCCATCGCCGCGATCCTCCAAATTCGCCTCAAAATCATCCAAGACGATCACAAACGGCGGTTCTTTCTCACTCGATCGCTGCTTAAAAAACTTACTCAACTTCTGCGCCAGTCCCAACTTGCCATTGAGAATCTCACAGCCCCTCTCCGATTCACACTGCCGCAACAGCGCATTCATCAGCCGATCTTCCGTCAACTCCCGATAAATCACGATCGGCGCATATTCCACCAACCGTTCGAGCAATCGTTTCGCGACCGTACTCTTTCCTACCCCACCCAAACCATGCAGCACCACTCCCGGCTGCGATCTCAACGCCCGCAAACACCGCTGCAAATTCCGCCGCCGCCCCACAAATTCCGCCGCACTCGCCACCCGCACCTGTTCCTCTGCATCGAGAAACAAATCCTCAAACTGCACTCTCGGCGCAACCACCCGATCCCCAGACGGCAACACAAACGCCCCCCAAACCTCACTCGATCGCACGGTATACAGCCGTAATAGTTGCCACTGATTCCGCTCCTTCACCGTCATCGTCTGATCTTGTGCGATCGTCTGATACGTAAACGCCAACGCCTGCGCTAATATATATCCCGTCGCCAACTTCTCATACAGCACCGCCGCCGCCACCGTTGCGACTCGGTCGCCCACCGATCGCCCCCACCCCAACACCGCCGGAACTCCTTGCTTGATCAACTGTTCCGCCAACGACGGAACCGCCCCCTGTCCGCCTGCCTCTCCCGTCCGGCACCCCGACAAAAACACCAATCGCGGCTCCCGAAACTTCAGCACTTGCGCGATCTTGTCTGCTGTGGCTTCGTCTCGCGCCCCCGTTTGTGTCTCCGTCACAAAGTACGGCAAATATTCGATCGTGCCATTCTCCTGTTTCACCTCCCGAATATTCGCATGACCCGACAAATGCAGCACATCCATCGTCCCGTCATACCGCTGCCAAATGTCTTTCAATCCCTCGATCGAGCCACTTTCCTCGACCCGCAGCACCATCGGCAACTCTCTCGTCGCATCGAGAATCTCCGCTTCTTCCCGCTCAAAGTTCAGCTTCGTTTCTCCTGGTGCTTCGGGATCAGTCGCCATAAACATCACCTGAAGCGATCGTTCTGGCAAGTCTCGCAGTTTCGCCACGCCTTCACCCTGTCGCACAATCACCACCGGATTCGATCGCATCACCAGAAACTCAGTGCGATCGTGCAGGGTCTCCCAGGGTAAATGCGACAATCGTTCCGCCGTCTCGATCGCTAACACTAACCCTTCCCGCGTTTGATCGAGCGCTTGACCGAGCCATCGATCGTCCCCATCCAGCCAGAAATAAAGCTGCTTACCGACTTCTACCGGGTTAGGTTCTGCCATGTAGAAATCAGTTTTCGATTTCTTAATCAGGGTTTGAATGTCATCAAGCGCGATCGATCTTTCAGAGATCAACGGAGATTGATCTTGTTTGGCGGTTAATCTCGCGTGTCGCTCATCGATTAGAGTGAGGGTGATTTGGAGTGTTTTCATGGCTGCGATCGCAGGAGATACGGAGCGAGTTCTGGATATTGAGGAAACACACTATCGATACTGAGTAGCGTTGCTTTATAAACCAAAGCGGTTCCAATGATTAAGCGATCGAACGGGTCGCGATGAATCGGAGATAAACTAACTGCTCGATAAGCAATATCCGCCGTCAAAGGAAATAAATCAATGCCAGAAGGCTCTAACGCTTCTTGCAGCCATTGATCTGCTGAACAGGGCAATGCGAGCCGTCCTCTCTGATGGGCAAGTGCAATTTCATAGCAAGACACAGGAGAAACTCCTACTTGAGTGGCATTTTCGATCACAGTGTTCCAGTGACTGGGAAAGCGGGTGAGATCTTTATTGATAAACCAAAACCAGAGATGTGTATCGAGCAGAATTATTTCAGGCATTCCCAGTCTTGCTCATCAACGATCGGACTGACCAAATCCCCAAGCGTTTCTCCTTTTCCAGCAATAACAGCGGAGGGGGTTCGACGTTTATCAGAGATAGGCTTAACAGCTCGTCGCGCTTTCGCAGCAGACAGAAAGACCGCTAGTTCCTCAATCAGATCATCAGGAGCTTGAGCAATTTCGGATAAGAGTTGTTCTCGATTCGTCATTTTAATTCCTTGAAATAAATCAGCATCACTATTGACGCGCTCCTAACCAGTTTTAATGACAGTCAAGAACGCGAATCATTGGATTTCGCAATCTCTTTCAGCACTTTTGCAATCTGTTCGGGGGTAGCATCCTCGATCGCGATCCGTTCTTTCGGCGTAATAATCACCACGTTTTCAATCTTGTTCGCTTCCGAGCCGTGATACTCCTCGTACCATTTACGGATCTGCTCTGCCGCACTCAGTCCACCGCTAACCAATCCCACGATCGTCGCAATCACTTCCAGTGCTCCATCTCGTTTCACCTCATCCGAAGCTTCCCAACTTCCCGAAACTCCCGGTAAATTTACCAGCGCTTCTGCCGCAACGATCGCGCCCTTTCCTTCGATCGTGATTCTAATTCTTGACATCAGCCACTTCCACTTAATAACGCCACTCAGAGAAACTACGGATTCAGCAGTGTTGCCGGAGGTCACTCTATTTTTTTATTCTAATGTCCCAAAATCAAAATAAAAGGGACATAGAATTACTCCGCGTCCCTCCAGCAATTGCGATTGGAAAAGCGATTAATTCACCGAAAGTGCTTTGTCATTGCTCAATTTTGAGCCGTTTTTCTCGATCGATGCTGACGCTACAGTTTCGCTCGTCGATTGAGTCGTAGATTTCGATCGCTTTCGATTTGCGCCACCTGCAAAAATAGCAAATAAACTTACAAAAATCGAAAACGAACCTGCAAAAATAGCAAATGAACCTCGCGAAATTGAAAACGCATCGTTCAAAACAGCAATCGAATTCATCGAAACGACAAATGCACGATCGAATCAAGCAAATGAACCTAATGATTTAAAAACACTCATGCAAAATGCTGCGATCGCGATCGTCATTCTGACTAATCCAATTCTGTAACTTATGCGCGTTGTTCTTCAGCGAGTTCTTTCTTCCCAAGTCGTAGTAGATGGAGCAGTGATCGGGAAAATCGATCGCGGTTTAAATCTTCTAGTCGGAATTGCCGCAACGGATACCGCAGCCGAACTCGATTGGATGGCGCGGAAATGTTTAGAGTTGCGAGTGTTTTCCGAGGACGGCAGATTCGATCAATCCGTTCAAGATATCAACGGCGAAATTCTCGTTGTGAGCCAATTTACGCTGTACGGAGATTGCTGCAAAGGTCGTCGCCCTTCGTTTGATCAAGCGGCAGTTCCGGAGCGAGCCGAACAACTTTACAACCAATTTGTTGAGAAACTGCGATCAAGCGGCTTGAAAGTCGAAACCGGGAAATTCGGGGCAATGATGCGGGTGTCGATCGAGAACGATGGCCCTGTAACACTGCTCTTAGAGCGGTAATCATTTGCGCGATCGCCTAACACGACGATCGCACCTTTCCTACACCTCAACCAACTGACTCGCAGACACTACCGTTTGTCGCGCCCATTCATCCGCCGCCAGAATTTCTTCGAGCGTTGGTGTGGAACGATTTTGAGTTGTGTAGCGATCGCACGTTTCCTCAATTAATCGCGGAATATCCAAGAACTGAATTTTTTCTTCTAAAAATAGCGCCACCGCTTGTTCATTCGCCGCATTCAGCACCGCAGGCATACAGCCCCCTGCTCGACCTGCCGCATACGCCAACGCCATGCAAGGATACTTCGCGTGATCCGGCTCTCGGAAGGTCAGCGTTCCCAACTTCACCAGATCCAGCCGTTCCCAACTCGTCGGAACACGATCGGGATACGACAGCGAATACAACAACGGCAATCGCATATCCGCCCAGCCCAACTGTGCCAGCACCGAAGTATCTTGCAGTTCAATCAGCGAGTGAATAATGCTCTGCGGATGAATCACAATTTCAATATCGTCATAATCAACGCCAAATAAATAATGCGCTTCGATTACTTCCAAGCCTTTGTTCATCAGGGTGGCGGAGTCGATCGTAATCTTGCGCCCCATCGACCAATTTGGATGTTTCAGTGCATCTGCAACCGTCACCGATGCCAATTTTTCAACGGGCAGATCGCGGAACGAGCCACCCGATGCCGTTAAAATAATTTTCTTCAATCCGCCTTCTGGAACACCTTGCAAACACTGGAAAATTGCAGAATGTTCTGAATCGGCAGGGAGCATTTTTACGCCATGTTTTTGAATCAGGGGTAGCACCACAGGCGCACCCGCAATCAGTGTTTCTTTGTTTGCTAAAGCAATATTCTTTCCTGCCTCGATCGCTGCTAATGTCGGAAGCAATCCGGCACAGCCTACAATTCCACTCACAACCGACTCTGCATCGCCGTAACGTGCGACTTCGACGACTCCTGCTTCACCAGAGAGAATAATCGGCTGTGGGTCAAGATCGGCGATCGCGTCCTTTAATTCGGCTAACTTACTCTCGTCACAAATGGCGACGATTTCTGGGCGGAACGTGCGGATCTGCTGCGCGAATAATTCCACATTGCGTCCGGCTGCCATCCCGACAATACGAAACTGATCTGGATGCTCGGACACAATATCCAGCGTTTGTGTCCCGATCGATCCAGTTGAACCAAGAAGGGTGATTGCTTTCACGGGTTATTTGTTTGACACTTCACCCATATCTTACGGGGAAGGGGGGATCAACGGATCTGTGAGACACTCCAGTCTAGAATATCGATATTCAGTTACAAGGTCTTGTCATGCAACTGGAAGATTATTTTGAGTTTGCAAGTCCAGACGAAATCCGATTCAAAGGACATCGAATTGGACTGGAAGATGTGTTGAAGTATTACCTCGCAGGCTATTCACCGGAGCAAATTCTGGAGGAATTACCGTCCTTGAATCTCGAAAAGGTTCATGCCGCAATTATTTATTATTTACACGATCGATCCACGATCGAAGCGTATTTGCTGCGTTTGGCAAACTGGCGAGAACAACGCTATCAAGCGTGGGCAGAGTCTGAGCTTTCTCCGGTTGTACAACGATTGAGAGCATTGAAACGAGAGCGCAAAAGCAGCTTAACCCACTCATGAAAGCTCGATTTCTGCTTGATGAGAATTTATCGCCTAAGTTGAAAATTGCTGTTCTCCGCCTCAATCCAAGAATTGATATTTTGCGCGTTGGTGATCCAGGTGCCCCACTTTCTGGAACTCAAGATCCTGAAGTTTTGCAATATTTAGAACTGTCACAAAGAATATTAGTGACTGACAATCGCAAAAGTATGCCGGAACATTTAGAAATGCACTGGCAAAGCGGAGGATACATATGGGGACCATTTTGGCTGCGTCCTAGCTCGACCATTCGCGAGTGGGCAGAAGAACTGGTGCTGATTTGGGAAACCACTGCGGCGGAAGAGTGGATTGATCAACTGATCTGGATTCCGCTTTAGTGACGATAAAGCCCGTCTGGATTTTAGTTCAAACGGGCAAGGAACATTACGGATTGAGAATCTTCGAGACGCTCAAGACATCTTTATCGCCGCGTCCAGAGCAGTTGATTACAATTCGCGGACTTCCCGATAGTTGAGGGCAAAGCTTATCGAGATAAGCGATCGCGTGTGATGTCTCCAATGCCGGAATGATTCCTTCTAGCTGTGAAAGCTTCTGGAATGCAGCTAAGGCTTGCTCATCGGTGACAGCGTAGTATTCTGCCCGTCCAGCTTCCATCAAATAGCTATGTTCAGGCCCAACACCCGGATAATCTAAGCCTGCACTCACCGAGTGCGGCTCGATCACTTGTCCGTCTTCATCCTGTAACAAGTAGCTCATTGCGCCATGCAGCACTCCGACCCGCCCTTTAGTTAAGGTTGCTGCGTGTTTATCAGTTTCGACTCCATGCCCTGCGGCTTCAACTCCGATCATCCGAACGCTGGGGTCTTCGACAAATTCATGGAACAATCCCATTGCATTCGAGCCGCCGCCAACACAAGCCAGCAAAATATCCGGCAAGCCGCCCCATTTTTCCTGACATTGAGCGCGGGTTTCTTGACCGATAATTGCGTGAAAATCGCGCACAATCATCGGGTAGGGATGCGGCCCTGCAACTGAGCCGAGAATGTAATGCGTCGTCTCTACATTCGTCACCCAATCCCGAATCGCTTCGGAGGTGGCATCTTTGAGCGTTCCGGTTCCGGCTGCGACTGGACAAACTTCTGCACCCATCAGGCGCATTCTAAACACATTCAACGCTTGACGTTCCATATCGTGAACGCCCATGTAAACAACGCATTTCAGCCCAAATCGAGCGCAAGCGGTTGCAGTTGCAACTCCATGCTGTCCGGCTCCGGTTTCTGCGATCACGCGCTGTTTGCCCATGCGCTTGGCGAGGAGCGCTTGAGCGATCGCATTGTTAATCTTGTGTGCGCCTGTGTGGTTTAAATCTTCGCGCTTGAGGTAAATCTGTGCGCCCGTTCCGTCTGGCTTTGCGTAATGTTGTGTTAATCGCTCGGCAAAATAGAGCGGACTCGGACGACCGACATAATCGCGCAGAAGCGACTGGAGTTCTGCTTGAAAGTGGGGATCTTGACTGTACTGCTTGTAAGCGGCTTCGAGTTCTGCCAGTGCTGGCATCAATGTTTCAGGAACGTATTTACCGCCGAATTTGCCGAATCGACCCAGCCCATCGGGGCGGTTTTCAATTGATACAGACTGATTAGGAGGAAGCGGAGTAATAGTCACGATCGCCCTTTCAAAAATTCAGAACATCTTCAATCTTAAGGCATCCATTCCAAACCGATGCCAAATCGACTCTCTTTCTGAATCGGAGAATTGCGTTTCTGAAACTCGGTGGAGAGCCTGAGATTGTGTGTGAGGGCGTAGCCGATCGATAAGGTCGTCAATCCTGTTTGTTCTGAGCTAAACGGAGCCACCCAGCTTTGAGTCAGGCTAATATCTGCACCGCCTCCGCGAGAGAGAACAAACAGCGCTCTGATGCCTAGATTTGCGCCGTCGATCGTTTGTCCTTGCACGTTTAACTGCCGATATCCCACCAGCGGCGCGACATTGATGTAACTTCCGAGGGGACGAGCATAGTAATGTAAATCTGCACCCCAGTTTGAGGATTGATAATTCGCGCTGGTAGTGAGACGGGTGCGATCGATTCGCAAATCTTCAATTCCAAGATTTAATTCTGAAGCAGAATAGCCAATCCGTAATCTTGTGCGAAAACTCGGATCAGTTTTAATTTCTTCGGTCACATTTGGGACTTGTTTCTGCCAGCGTTGCAGGACTGGACTGTTCTGAATCACTTTCGGATCAAGGTCGAGTTCTGCTGCATAAGTGGGCGACCCAAGCAGTAAGATCCCAGAAATTAGCGCGAATTGGACAAAGAGCAATCGCTGCGATTGTGAATTCGGGTAGCCCCCTAAATCCCCCATTCTGGGTGACTTCGAGCCAAAAGCTTCAATGTCCCCCACGAGTGGGGGATTTAGGGGGCAGAAGCCGCCGAAAACGAAGTGCAAAACTTCGTTAAACTGCCGTGAAATCAAAACTTCCATCTTCAACGCTCATGTCTAACTTGCACACCATATCACTGGTGCAATGAAGATAGACCGTTAAGGTATGTTTCCATACCTAGACTACTTTTTCAAAGATGAAGATGTGCTGCTGCGGTAAACCGTTGCGAGTTTCAACATAGCGAAGTCCTGCAACCGTCATTTCTTGCCGCACTTGTTTCTGAGTCATTTTGTGTAGCGGTTTGATCAACACGAAGGGATTTTCGCCTCGGTATTCGACTAGAACCGCTCGCCCGTGAGGTTTGAGCGATCGTACAATTCCCGCCATCATTTCTTGGGGATATTCAAACTCGTGATACGCATCGATCATTAATGCTAAATCAACGCTGTTTTCCGGCAAATTCGGATTTGTTTCACTCCCTAAGATCGGCTCAACATTCGGGATTTTCTTCTCATCTTTCAGAGAGTTCAAAATCTCCAGCATTTCCGGCTGAACATCTACTGCATACACTTTGCCTTGTGGCACCCCAGAGGCAATTCGGAAGCTGAAATACCCGGTGCCTGCTCCAATATCCGCAACTACGCTATCTGGTTTGAGATTCAGCGCGGCAATCACTTTTTGGGGCTGTTCTTCGGATGCGCGGCTCGATCGCTCCAACCACCCTGCGCCCTGATGCCCCATGATCTGAGCAATTTCACGCCCCATGTAAATTTTGCCAATGCCATCCGGATCGTGATTTGTACGAGTTTGATAAACCTCTACATCCGCCCACACTGGCAAACTCAAACAAAGCCAAATCGCCAAAATTGCCCCTAGCCTTCTCCAGATCATTTTTCGCCTCTCGACACAATTCCCGTCTTGCCAAACTGTAAACTGTTGGCAGTTTTGTATCAACTTAAAGCCGTGTTCCTGACAAAACGTTCCACTTTGTTCTCGCTGGTCATCTCGCTGGTTGTCGCACTCTCGATCGTCTTCCTCACCGCTCCGTCCCGCGCTCTCCAAGCCCAGATTACGCCGCGATCGCCCGCGCTTGGAGATACAATTTCCGTGATCACCCAATCTCAAACCGCCCCGACAATTCGCTTTAACGGGAAGACCTATCCATCGTTTGATTTGGGCAATAACCGTTATCGATCGCTTCTACCTACAACACCGCTCGATCGTCCTGGTCGCCTCTCGATTCAAATTTCTGCGGGAACGGATATCCAGACGATCCCAATTACCTTGCGAAATCGATCGTTTCCCACTCAAAGCATTTGGCTCCCACCGGGAAAAGATGACAACGGCAGTGACTACGAATTCGATCGCATTGATGCGTTTAAAGCGATCGTTTCTCCAGAAAAACTTTGGTCAGGCAAATTTGCGCGTCCAAGTCAGGGTGGAGTGACCGCAGGTTACGGCATTCGCCGCTATTACAACGGAGTCTTTGCCAAAGATTATTATCATCGTGGGATTGATTATGCAGGTGGATACGGATCAGCGATCGTGGCTCCGGCAGCAGGTCGCGTAGTCTTAATCGGGCGAGAATCCCAAGGCTTCAAAGTGCATGGAAACTGTGTCGGACTCGACCACGGTCAGGGAGTTGAAACCATCTACATTCACATGAGCCGGATCGATGTCAAAGAAGGAGATGTTGTGAGACCCGGACAGCGCATCGGTGCGATCGGAGCGACCGGAGCCGCAACCGGAGCTCACCTTCATTGGGGCTTATTTGTGCATGGGGCAGCCGTCGATCCAACCCCTTGGCGCACGAATCCATTTGAATAAGTTTCGCAAATCTACCTTGCGACGATCGAAACCTTCTCACTTTAGCCAGATAAGCGATCCCACGCCTCCCCGTTAGATTGATCATGACCTCTACGGGAAATTTTTATTATGTCTAAAGTAGAAGATGCAATTGAAAAAGCTAAAGAAATGCTGCCGAATATCACTCCTACGCCGCCTGGATTGAAGGCACAGTCTTCAGTTCACGATCTGAAGTCTCGCTTAGAGTGGGGCGAACCCGGACTGACGATTCTAGATGTGCGTCCGCGTGATGTTTATAACCAAGGTCACATCATGGGAGCAATGGAGTTTCCGATCGACAAGCTGGTCGATTTAGCAAAAAATAACTTTGAATCGAATCGCGATATCTACGTTTACGGTGCAAGCGATCAAGAAACGGCTGAAGCTGCAAACCTGCTGCGTCAAGCAGGGTTTAACAGTGTTTCAGAGTTGAAAGGTGGACTGGACGCTTGGAAAGCGGTTGCAGGTTCGACCGAGGGCGTTGACGAATCTCTCGCTGATCCGGGCAAAAATGCTTACAACGTGGTAGACAATGTGAAAAACCACTTTGAACGTCAAGAGATCGATTTTGAAAAGCCATAGAGTTTTGCGATTCTCCTAAACTAACAAGAACTCCGATTTTCTCAACGAAGTCGGAGTTCTTGTGTACTGAGGAAAGCCTCCAAAATCACGATTTTTATGTGCGGAAGATTTACCCAAACTCATACAGCAGACGCGATCGCCCAAACCTTCGACCTCGACGAAATTCCTAACTGGCAACCGCGCTACAACATTGCCCCCACTCAACCCATCGGCGCGATCGTCGAACCGCATCACTTCAAACTCTTACGCTGGGGCTTGATTCCTGCTTGGGCGAAAGATGCAACGATCGGAAATAAACTAATCAACGCCCGCGCTGAGACAGTCAGTGAGAAACCTTCATTCCGCGATGCGTTTAAGCGCCGTCGCTGTCTGATTGTGGCGGATGGCTACTACGAATGGAAAAAGCAAGCGGGTAAAAAGCAGCCGTTCTACTTCCAATTAGAAGACCATCAACCTTTTGCCTTTGCCGGACTCTGGGAGCGCTGGAACTCTCCAGACGGTGAAACTGTTGAAACTTGCACAATTATCACGACTGAAGCGAATGAGCTTGCAGCAACCGTTCACGATCGAATGCCCGTAATCCTCTGCAAAGACGAGTACGATCGCTGGCTCGATCCAAGCTTCAAATCAGCCCAATCGCTCCTTCACCCCTACGCCAGTGCTACTATGCGATCGTATCCGGTTCCGCTAACCGTCAACAGGCCGACCCACGATGCCCCGGATTGTATTGCACAACTTAGTAAAGACTGACGAGATTTTCTCAATTCTTCTGTGTTAAATAGAATACAATCAGCCTTAAGTATCATGGATGTAGTCTATGCGGCATCAGCCATCCTGGGTTCGGTATGGATTAGCGCGGCTGCGCCCGATCGGTCGTCCCGTCGTTTGGGCACCTGCGATCGCGCTGTTGTTTTTGGTGTTGTTTACCTGGGAATTCTTCAGCCGCACAGAAGTTGCTCGTGAGCTTGAGAGCCCGGCGGCTGAGGGCACCCTGTCACCAGAAGATCGGGCGATCGGTGCCGATATTGATTCTTTGTCGCTCTTGATGAACGACATCAAAGCGGCATCCAGACCGGAAACGGCTCAATTTTTAATCGCGCCTACCGCTCCAACTGCAACACCGCAAAATGCTGCGACTCCAAATCGGCTCTTTTCTACTCCGACTGATGCGATCGCCCAGTCTGAGCCAGAAATACAAGAAACAACCGGAACGCTTAGAAGCGCCTCATCAACAGAACTTGGGCTTCCCTATACAACGCGACCCGCTACAACGGAGACCGCACTGCCGCCAAATCGACTGCAAGAGGCACTGACGAAATTAGCCACTGAGAACCGTTCGATCGTCTCGCAACCTCCGATCGAAGGCACAATTCGCTTAGACACTCCCAATATAGGAACCTCGATCAATGCCGCACCTCAAAATTCGTTTTCAGCGCTAATCGAAGGTACACAGCCGATCGTTCCTGGAACCATTCCGACTGTTTCTGCGCCTTTACCCATTGCACCTGCGATTAATGCACCTGCGATTAATGCACCTGTTGCTTCACCTGTTGCACCGCAAGCTCTCACACCCCAACCTGTTGAAACTCAAAATTTCGGTGTAATGCAGAATGCTCCGGTGGTGAATCAGCAACCGTTTTCCGTACCACGATCGATTCCCGGACGCACGATCGGCGGCGGGAATATCAACACCTTCTCGAATCCCTGAAAAAATCGGGATTGAACGACGCTTGAACAATCCCGATTCTCGGTTTAAAAATTCCGGATAATTGCATCCGCAAATTCAGAGCATTTCAGCGGCGGCTCAACCGGAGGTTCCATCAATCGCGCTAAATCATACGTTACCTCGCGCTGCTCGATCGCCTTCGCCAATCCGCCCTTGATCAAATCTGCTGCTTCTTGCCAGCCCAGATATTCCAGCATCATCACACCAGAAAGAATCAGTGAACCGGGATTCACGCGATCAAGTCCTGCATGTTTCGGAGCCGTACCATGAGTTGCCTCAAAAATCGCGCAGGCATCTCCGATATTTGCACCGGGAGCCATGCCCAAACCACCCGCGATCGCAGCCGCAGCATCGGAAATATAATCTCCGTTCAGGTTCATCGTCGCTAAAATCGAGTATTCATCCGGCCGGGTCTGAATCTGTTGGAAAATGCTATCCGCAATGCGGTCGTTAATCATTACTTTTTCCTTCCATTTCCCGCTCCCATGCGTTTCCCAGATGGAATCAAGAACCATTTGCACTTCTTTGCAGATTGATGCTTGCTTATCCGGAGTCATCGAACCATAACCCGGATCAATCTGACGGGCATTTTCTTCGATCGTCAGATTCGGGTTTTTCTCTTTGTTACCAAGAATCCAGGATTCACGCTCGGTCACACACTCTGATCGAAACTCCGTTGTCGCTAGTTCATATCCCCAATCCCGAAACGCGCCTTCGGTGTACTTCATAATGTTACCTTTGTGAACCAGCGTCACCGTTTGTTTATGCTTCGGCAACCGGAGCGCGTGTTGAATCGCTCGACGCACAAGACGCTGCGATCCTTTCTTACTGATCGGCTTAATTCCAATGCCCGCATCGAGCGGAATCTGCTTTTTCCCGTGTTCTGGAGTGCTGGGAATCAGATCCTCATTCAGCAGCTTGATTAAACGATCGCCAATCTCGCTGCCTTGTTTCCACTCGATCCCCAGGTAGATATCCTCAGTGTTCTCACGATAGATGATGACATCGAGTTTTTCCGGATAGCGATGTGGCGAAGGTGTTCCGGCGTAATACTTACAGGGACGCACACAGGCATACAGATCAAAGATTTGGCGCAACGCTACATTCAGCGATCGAATCCCACCGCCGATCGGGGTTGTCAATGGGCCTTTGATCGCCACACCGAATTCTCGAATCGCTTCTAGCGAGTCTTCAGGTAAATATTGATACGTTCCATACTGTTCGCAAGCCTCATCGCCAACGTAGATCTTGAACCAGGTGATCTGACGCTTCCCGCCGTATGCCCTCTGAACTGCCGCATCAAAAACCTTCTGCGATGCGGGCCACAAGTCAATACCCGTTCCATCTCCTCGAATGAATGGAATAATCGGGTTATCTGGAACGATCGGTTCTCCGTTCTCAAATCTAATCGCAGAACCCGTCGAAGGAGGTGTAATTTTTTCGTACATGATCGAGCAATTCTCAAGTTAGGATAAGTTGGGCGGTGTGCCAAATCGGCAAACCAATCTTGCAATTTATCTCTTATTAGCTAGGTAAAAGCAAGACAAATTCACGCAGCTAGAACGTAAAGATAAGCCTGAAACCTCAGAGCCATCAGTCACTGGGATATCATAATAAGGGAAAACTTTCGGTTAATCCGTTGACTAACTGAGTGAATAGGTAAGTTCGTTTCTTAGTTTCGATCGCACGACAGGTAGAAATTAATCGGCTTGAGCTTCTGGAGAGGCGCATGAAAAAAATTTTGATTGTCGATGATGATACTGCACTGCGAGTCGCACTCATTCGATTTTTAGAAAAACGCGGATATGCGGTACAGGGTGCAGCATCGGGAATCGAAGGATTAGCCCTATTTGAACAAGATTTGCCAGATTTAGTGGTGTCTGACGTGGTTATGCCAGAAATGGACGGACTCGAATTCTGTCGCCGCTTACGATCGCTCAGAACCGGACAACTGGTTCCCTTTATCTTTCTCTCCAGGCGCAGCGAAGTAGAAGACCGCGTTCAAGGTCATTCGATCGGAGCGGATGATTATTTGACCAAACCCTTTGAACCAAGAGAATTATTAGCAAAGATCGAAGGGCAACTGGAACGATCGCGCCGCATCCACACCGAAATTGTGCGCCTGATGCAGCAGTCGAGCCAACCGTCGAACGAAACATCCTTGCAAACCGTAAATCCACTACCCCTAACTCCTGCTGAAGAAAAAGTGTTCTGGGAAGTCATTCAAGGTCACACCAACAAGCAGATTGGCGATCATTTATTTGTCAGTCCGCGCACCGTGCAAACGCATTTAAGCAACATTTTGAGCAAACTACAGCTTGAAAACAGATCGCAACTCGTGCGCTATGCGTTTGAAAGAGGCTACCGACTGCCCTCTACTGAACCTGTAACCCATGAAGAAAACGCATGAGTGTGGGCATCTATTCTCTGAAAGCGCTACAGACCGCGATCGCATCTGATCCCGCTCGCTGGCGACCGCTTGTCGTGACAAACGGCTGCTTCGATCTGCTGCATCTGGGTCATGTGCGCTACCTCAACTTAGCCAGACAGCTCGGACAATCACTCGTGATTGGATTAAATAGTGACGAATCAATTCGATTAATTAAGCCCGATCGCAGCCCACCCCGTCCGATTGTGACTGAGCTAGAACGTGCCGAAGTCTTAGCGGCGCTGAAATCTGTCGATGGAGTCGTGATTTTTTCTGAAAAAACTGCTTGTGAGCTAGTTGAAGCGCTCCGCCCTGAGATTTATGCTAAAGGTGGTGACTACAATCTACAGACATTGCCCGAAGCCTCGATCGTACAATCCTACGGCGGACAAGTTCGTCTCATCGATATTGAAGTACCGTCTTCAACGACAGCGATCGTCGATCGAATTTTGAGAGGCGTAACCCGAACCCCCTAACACCCACATGGTTTACATGACTAATTTAGAAACCTCCTCAGCCCTCGATCTTCCCGGTAGCATCGCGACGCTCCAACTGAAGCTTCGATCAGACTCCGAAAAGGTGCAGCTTCAAGCGATCGACGAACTCTCCGCCCTTGGTGAAGACGGATTTCCTGCGCTGATGGAATTTTTGCTCGATCGTCCTGAATCGAGCCGAGTCAGCGCCAAAATTTATCAAACCCTGTTCAACACTCAAGCGCCAAAAGTGTTGGAGTTTCTTCAGCAACATTTCCCCACCGGAACCATCCCGCTCAAGTCCGATCGCAACATCGACTACACCGAACTTCAGCAACTCCTCGCCCAGCAGAAATTCCAAGCCGCCGATCTCCTCACAATTCAAAAACTGTGTGAACTGGCGGGAGAATCCGCCGTCCTTCGCAAATGGCTCTACTTCACCGAGGTTGAGAACTTCCCGACCCCAGATCTGCACACGATCGATGCCTTGTGGCTGGCTCATTCCGACTATCGCTACGGCTTTTCGGTGCAGCGGCAAATCTGGCTCAGTGTTGGCAAAAAATGGGAAAAACTGTGGGAAAAAATCGGCTGGAAATCTGGCTACACCTGGACGCGCTATCCCGACGGCTTTACCTGGAGCCTGAATGCGCCTAAAGGACACTTGCCGCTCTCCAATCAGCTACGCGGCGTTCGGGTGATTGCTGCACTCCTAAATCATTCCGCTTGGACAAAATAATCTGTTGGAGTCATTTTGTCCGTAATTTCATCAGACTAGAACAACTCAAACCCTTAAACTTCCGTAATCTCTCTTGCTGGTGAACGTTGATTTACCAGCAAGTCAGGGCAATCTGTGTATAGTTGAAGACTGTTTGACAGTCGTTGTTCCCTAAAGCACTGGATTGTCAGATGGTCGAGGAGTTCTTTAGATCGAGGATTGGGGTTGGAATGGGAATCCCCGAAATCAGGCTATTTTGCCGATTAGATGGGTTAACGGCTGCCGCTCGTGAGCAGCAGCGTCTACTGGTACTGACGGAACTCGGATTGCTCGATACCGAAGTTGTACCGATTTTTGAGGAAGCAACTCAAACCGCTGCTCACTCGCTCGGTGCGCCAATTAGCTTGCTCAGCGCGATCGATCAATCGCGTCAGTGGTTCAAATCTGCGGTTGGTCTCTCGCGCTTGGGCTTAATGAATGACTTGGCGCTTTCCCGACAACTGCCCCGCGAACACGCCTTCTGTGTGCATGTGATGGATAGCCAGCAGGTTTTGGCGATCGAGGACACGCTTGAGCATCCAGCGTTTGCCAACTCTTTGCTGTGTCAACAGTACGGCATTCGTGCGTATCTCGGTGCGCCCCTGCTGACGGTCAGCGGCGAGTGTGTCGGTACGCTTTGTGTCATGGATTCTCGCCCCCGGAACTTCACAGAACGGGATATCGAATTTCTCCTGCTGACTGCCCGCCTCAGCATGAGTGAATATGAGCGCCTACAAATGGTTAAAGCTCAAGTCGTCAAACCTGCACCGAGAGTTCAGCCTGCCGCCCTCCCTCCGCCTTCAAACCCCATTAAGTTTGAACTCCTGGCTCAACTCACTCAGGAGTTACGTACCCCATTGACCTCCGTTATGGGAATGGCAAGTGTACTCAATCGCGAAATCTACGGCCCCCTGACTAGCAAGCAAAAAGAGTATCTCGATATCATTCATCACAGCGGGCAGTACCTATTATCTTTAGTAAAGGAAATTCTAGAACTGTCGCAGCTTGACGACCAAAGCCGAGCGCTGAACTTATCGTCGATCGACATTGAGATGGTCTGTCAGCAGGCAATCAGTACCTTAGAGCAAGCTGCCAATCGTCGAGAGCAGCAAATTCGGCTATCGGTTGAACCCGGTAATCGTATTTGGCTACTCGACAAAGACAAGATCCGCCAAATGCTCTATCACTTGCTGTTTAGCGTGGTTCAGTCCTCGACAGCGGGTAGTATCGTGCGCCTGCACGTTTCGCAAAAGAGCAGCGGACTGCGGCTAACGGTATGGGCGGCGCACCCCTGTCTGGGCGAGGGGCTTGGTTTTAACGAAATGCTAATGCCGCAAACCAGCGCGATCGCGTCATTTGAGTACGAGATGCAGAGTCATGGGCATCGTGCAAGCGCGGGACTCATCCCGGTTGCGACCGCCCTCAGTGCTCCAAAGTTTAACAACCTTGATCAGTTCTCGGAAACCGATGCTGACACCGCCCGGAAGAATCTTGGCTTGCTGCTGAGTCGGCAACTCGCGGAGATGCACAGTGGGCAAATCTTGATTCAAGGATCATCAGAACCGGGATACCGATATGTGATCACTTTGCCCCGATTAACGCAGTAGCCTTGTCAAAACGCCAATATCGCGGATAATAGCCCTAGCCTAATTCGCTAGGGCTGTTTTTGCTTCAAAGCACAGGAAATCCGCGTATGAATTCGGTTTGGCAACAAGTGACACTGACCACGCTCCCCGTTTGGCAGTGGGGGCAGGTGAGCTATGTTCATCGGCTGGTGGGATCGCTGTCCACTTGGCGACAGCACAGTTGGCTGATGCAGCAGGGAGATGCAATCGGGGCACTGCTGATCAGTCTTGTGTTTGCTCTTTCTCCGTTTGTTGCCACGAATCTGATCGGTTGGCTGCTTGCGAGTTGTATTTTGTTCTGGATCTTGTTAACGGTTTCTGACGGGGATCCCCGTTTGGGGTTTACGCCGATTCATTTGCTAGTGCTGTTGTTTTGGGGAATTGCTGCAACAGCGGCAGCGCTTTCTCCAGTCAAGCGCTTGGCGTTTTTGGGATTGGGGAAGCTGTCACTCTATCTGATGTTTTTCATTTTGATGGCGCGAGTGCTGCGATCGCCGAAGCTGCGATCGTTCTGTATCACCGCGTTTCTACTTGTGGCGCTGGTGGTGAGCAGCTATGGAGTTCGGCAGTCGATTCACGGTGCGGATGCGTTGGCGACGTGGGTTGATCCAGAGTCACCGCTGGCGCAGTCTACACGGGTATATAGTTTTTTAGGCAATCCGAATCTACTAGCTGGATATTTGATGCCTGCGGTGTGGCTGTCGTTTAGTGCGATCTTTGTCTGGAAACGCTGGCTACCGAAAGCGCTGGCGATCGTTATGTTTGGGATCAATACAGCGTGTTTACTGTTGACCCAGAGCCGGGGAGGATGGATCGGATTAGTCGTTGCGGCGTTAGTGCTTGTGGTGCTGCTGCGGTATTGGTGGAGTGCGTATTTGCCGAGATTCTTGCGGCTGTGGGCGTTACCGCTTGTGTTTGGGGGACTGGCGGGGATTTTGGTGCTGGGATTTATTTTTGTCACACCGTTCCGCTACCGAGTAGGCAGTATGTTCGCGGGCAGTGGCGATAGTAGTAATGCGTTTCGATTGAACGTTTGGCGATCGGTACTGGAGATGATTCGCGATCGTCCGATTCTAGGATTTGGCCCCGGGGATTTAGTCTTCAAGCGCATTTATCCGCTGTACGCAGCCGCACGATTTAGTGCCTTGAGTGCATACTCGGTGCTGCTAGAGATTGCAGTCGAGTCAGGTTTGATTGGGCTGACAGCATTTCTGTGGTTGTTGCTGGTGACATTTAATCAGGGATTTTTGCAGCTACGCCGCTTGAGGGCGATGGGTGATTCAGACGGATTCTGGCTGATTGGCGCGATCACGACGATCGCGGGAATGTTGGGGCATGGTGCGGTCGATACAGTTTGGTATCGACCAGAAGTGAGTGTGTTATGGTGGCTCAGCGTTGCTCTAGTCGCAAGCTACTATGTGCCTCATGCCGCAGCGAAGTTATCAGCCCAGCCACCTGAACTTGCAGCAGACGCTTAAACTTCAGCGCGATCGCGGATGCCTGTAGTTAAATCGGTTGCACTCTTCTCGAATCACCGCAAAGCATTCGCAGGAAATCGATTCGAGAACTTGCGGCTGAACAATCGAAATGCGCCCCCGACTGCATTGGATTGCTCCCAGTTGGGTTAGTTCTCCGATCGCAACCGTCACGCCTGATCGACGAGTGCCTAACATTTGTGCAAGCGCCTCATGAGTCAGGGTAAATTCGTCGATGCTTAACGCAGATTGAATTAATAATAATTGTCGTGCTAGCCGTTCGCGAATGTGATGAAAGCGATGACACGCTGCAAGTTGCGAAGTTTGAAGTAATAAAACCTGGACGTATTCTAATAAAAGTGACTGTAAAGCTGGACTTTGCTCGAATTCAATTAGCAACTGCTCGATCGGTAAGCGAAAGGCAGAATCACCCACTTGAACGATCGCCTGCTGGACGCTTTCGCGCCGTCCTAAAACCACGGAAGCTCCTACAAATCCGTTGCGTCCTACCAATCCGACTTCGAGCATCGAGCCGTTTGAAAGTAACGTCGTCAGTGAAACCAGCGATCGAATCGGAAAATAAACGTAAGCGATCGCTTCACCGATCGGGTGAAGAATTTGCTGAGGTGAGAGCATGACTGGCTCTAGATGAGCCGCTAATTTTTGGTAAATCTCGAAAGGAAGCGCTGAAAGCAGGCGATTTTCTAGCGCACTAGAAGCCGCAAACGAAGACATGAAAACACTCCAAGATAGCTGCGCTCAGGGAAAAATCAGCTACAGCACAAGGAGTAGATCTGTCTAGTCCTTCTGCAAAGGTGAATTCTCAAGTTAAAAAACGATGAGCAGAAATTTAGTTATTTTCTCTATTGTGGCGGTTTAATCAAGCTTGGGCGAATTCAGGAACAGGAGGAAAACCGTATCGTTTGGAAGAGATTTCAGTAATGGTTAGAAATGGTTAGATTGATCTCCGCATCAGCGGAAAGAAATGACCCACAGGCCCTTGCCCCTGACCGATCGCGAGTGCGTATTCTAATGCAGTCGTCACATAATTTTTTGCAGCTTTGATTGCCGATCGCAGATCTTTTCCAAGCGCTAGGTTTGCGGCGATTGCGGCTGAAAGGGTACACCCTGTGCCGTGCGTATGTTTTGTATCGACTCGCTGAGCTGCAAAGGTTTCGCACTGAGTGCCATCAAACCAGACATCGACTCCACGCAGGGCATTAGTCATGCCGCCTCCTTTGACTAAAACCGACTTCGCCCCCAGTTCAGCAATGCGTTGCGCGGCGGTCTGCATTTCTTCTAAGGTATTAATTTCAATGCCGCTCAGTAACTGAGCTTCGTAGCGATTCGGAGTCAGAACGATCGCTTGGGGGATGAGAAGCGTTTTCAGAGCATCGATCGCTGCATCGTCGATGAGTTGTGCTCCAGTGCGGGACACCATCACTGGGTCAACGACGAGATTGGAAATTTGGCAGGCTGCAACTTGTTCGGACACGGCTGTGATAATGCCTTGATTTAGCAGCATTCCGGTTTTTGCCGCCTGTACGCCGATGTCTTGAACAACGGCTTGAATTTGCGCTGTGACTGCTTCGGGTGGCAGTGCATCTACTCGTGTCACTCCCAGCGTATTTTGTGCGGTAATACAAGTCAGGGCGCTGGTTCCATGAACACAATGAAACGCAAACGTTCGCAAATCGGCTTGAATTCCCGCACCACCGCCACTGTCTGATCCGGCGATCGTTAACGCGATTTTGACTGAAGGAAGTGTCATCGTTTTCGTTTACCCCAAGGCTCTATGCTCTATGCTCTATGGTAAACGGCGAATGTCCTTAGCTTGTGATGCACTTTTGCTGACGAGCGCGAGTGTTAATCCGACAGACTTCTTCAGTGGCGTAGCAGATTGAGACGGATTTCACGCCTAAGACAATCCATGAGGCCTTGACAATGCGATCGAGTTCTTCCATGACCTGATCAACGCACCAGGGTTCTGAGCAGTGAATTAAGAGGGTATTAAATTTCAGTTCTAGGGCGCAGCCGGACAACGTTTGAACATAAAGCTGTCTCAATCGATCGATCCGAAAGTCTTCGAGCACTGATAAGTCTTTGGGGGTGAATCGAATTTTCATAATGAGGATCTCGTATGTCTTGCACAGATTGAATCGGATTTATTCAAGGATCTACACGGTGGAATTCGGGATTTTTATTTTCTCTTCTTAGTTTCAATGGGTAAATTCACGGGCAATGGTGTTATTTTATACGAGCGTCATTCTTGCTATATGAGTAATGTCCGTCACTCCGGATGGATAGAACATGAATAGAACATTGAGCGCAGAGAGTTTAAGCTAATCTACCTTCCGTATTCACTCAGTGTCCCATTAGTCTTTCTTGTGCGAGATGAACTTCTATAAACTCACTGTTAACGTTGGGTAATCAACGAGGTGATAGAGTGGCAGGCTGACGAGACCGCAATCCAAACGCCAGAGAAACTTAAGCGGTGGAACGATCGTCAAGCAATGCAGCAGTTGAGTGGAGAGAACGAATGGCTGAGTCAAAAGGATTAAGGCGGTTGGCGTGGTTAGAAGGCATCCGGATCTTTGCGGCGGTGTTGCTGCTGTTTTACCATGCTCAGCTATTGTTCACGCGCTATGCCTTTACGCCTCAGCCGACGGGACTGATTGCAAATATGCAGCAGCTTTTTGCAGCCACCCGCCAACTCGGAGAGAGTTGGATCACTCAAGCGTTGAACTTGCCGATTTGGTTTGGCTATCAGTTTGTCGATGTGTTTGTGTTGGTGAGTGGCTTTAGTTTGGTGCTGTCTCTGAAGGGCAAGCCGATCGAGGTGGGACGATTTCTCAAACGCAGATTGCTGCGGATTCTGTTGCCGTTCTGGACAGTTGCGTGGCTATCGTATCCGGTGCTGTGGATTGTTGGGAAAACAACCAATAGCTATATCCCGGATGCGTGGCATACTTTTGCGGGAATGTCGTTTCCGATTTTGTTTGATTACGGCGGCGATTTGTTGCTGCCCACCAGTGGCCCTTGGTGGTTTGTGCCCCTGATTCTGAGCTTTGCTTTAGTGTTTCCGGTGCTTTGGTATTTGATGAATCGCTGGGGATCGCGCAACTTGCTAATTGTGGCAACGGCGATCACGTTTATCTATCGTGCGTTTGGGGTATTTGTTTTTGGAGGTCATCCGACTTATGCGATCGTCGGTGCAACGGTAGGTTGGCAACCCTTTGTGCATTTCATTGCGAAGCTCAGCACCTTTGTTTTAGGGATGGTTGTGGCGCGTCAGTATCTGCAAGGTAAGGGTGCAATTTTCTGGCGGTCTTCGAGGGCATTGTGGATCGGTCTGAGCATCTACGCGATCGGCTTTGTAGCTCAGTTCTATCGATTGGGTTGGATTTTTGATGATTTTCTCTTAGCGATCGGCCTAACACTCTGTTGTATGGTGGTGTTCCGATTCTTGAGCGATCGCCTCCGGTTAGGCAGTGTGATGGTATGGCTGGGGATTCATAGCTATAGCTATTTTCTGATTCATAACTTTGTAGCCGATCGAACCCTAAATTTGTATGTTCGCAATCAGCTTGATTTGTACTATCAAGTATTGCCACTGATGGTCGTTGGAACCTTGATTTTGGCGGTGATCGCAGATCGGGTTACACCCTGGATTGAGCGAGGCGCGATCGCGCTTTGGCATTACACCGATGCAAGATTGACTCCAACTCATAAGATCGGCTCTTGGGTTCCTAGAGTCGGAGAAGCTGTGCTTTACCGTGGAAAACCAGGCTGGACAATTCTGACTGTCGAGCAGGTCATTCACGATAAAGCGTTCTATCTATGCCGGATTTCTAACGCTCAGCGATCGATTTGGGTGAATCAAAATGATTTGAAGCAAGATCAGGCGTTATCAAAGGTTTGATTTACGCGATTGCTTTCATCATCACTTGATAGCCGCGATCGTCGTATCCTGCTTTGCGATACACCTTGTAGGCGCGTTCATTATCATCATGGACAGATAAGGAGATCGAGGGAATGTTCTGCGATCGGCAAAACCGCTCGACAAACTTCAGCGTCTGAGTGCCGATACCCTGTCCTCGATAGGCAGAACGGAGATACAACTCATCGATATAAGCACCGAGACCGCGAAATTCAATGCTATAGCTA
Source organism: Leptolyngbya sp. AS-A5 (assembly GCF_039962495.1). Lineage (NCBI taxonomy): Bacteria > Bacillati > Cyanobacteriota > Cyanophyceae > Leptolyngbyales > Leptolyngbyaceae > Leptolyngbya > Leptolyngbya sp. AS-A5. Next base: position 91,202 of record NZ_JAMPLL010000016.1, read on the forward strand.
AAGGTTACAGCAACGTAACCGATAACCTGATTGCGCTCGGTAATTAACCAAACTCGACCGAGCGCAGGATTACTGAGAAATTGCTGGAGCGAACCACGATCGAGAACCGGATCGAACGGTAGTTTTTCAATTTGATGAAACTCTTGAACCAATTCGAGTAAAACATCCACGTCTTTCGATGTTGCAATGCGATAAGCAACATTTACATCAACGGATAACATACAAACTTTTCCTTTTTCAAATGCTACAAAATACGGATCTTCGAATGTAAAAGTATTCAGTCGCACAACAGAGTGCTGGATGCAATCACGAAATTGCACCAATCACTAGAAAATCAGAAAAAACATCAAAACCACTAATCCTGATATGTTATGCAGAACACATCAGAAAACAACGATTAAAATGGCTCAAATTCTAATTGCAAATCACTAAATTGTGCTTCCCGACGAGGCTGTAGCAATGCCCGCTATATGTCTGGAACTTCTTTTAGATAGTGCATAAAACCACCGTGTTTACTGCTTTTGGGCGCGAAAGCAATTCCAAAACTTAACCCAAAATTGCTTTCTTTGCTTGAGAGCGATCGGAACCCAAAAAACTTAACTTTTGGTCATTCCTAGCTCCAGGGTAATCTGTCCTTCGCGGTTTAGTCAACTTCGGTTTACCCGATTGTTTACTCGATCGCAAAAGACTTTGCCGCCCGAATGCAAGTCGGTAAATCTGCATCTGTTTTAATTGCTTCTCGCTCGACGTGACTTAAACTGGCTCGATATCCCCAATTTTGCAGCGTTTGAATCAGATAGCTTGATTTGGGAATGTCTAATTTTCCGCGTCGTCCAATTTCGCCCAGCGTGTAGAAGTACGGCGGCATTTCTGCTTCCGCCTGCATCAATTCCAGTAATCGAACTTGCGATGACCAATTCCAGGCATTTGCCAGTTCAATCATGCGAGCGATCTGATGTCGATCGTGTAGATTACCTAACCACATTGCCCCGCTCAGCACCAGCGATCGACCCTCATTCCTACACTGCGCTCGACCTAACTTGCGCCATTCGACAGGTTGATAAGTACCGCACTCATGACAAAAGCCTAGAAATCCATAGTTCTGCTCGGTGAGTTCGATCGAGGAAACCAATCGCACCATGACTCGGTAAGTTTGTCCGGTGAAATAAGAAAATACAGGCTTTACACCCATTCCGCGAGCAGCCGCTTGTTGTTGAACAGTTCCCAGAATCAGTCTCAATCCCTGTTCATGCGCTGCCGGATGAATTCGCGCATAAGCTCCGTAATCTGCAACACAGTTTTCTGGAGCGCGTCCGGTCACAGTGCGCCCATCTGTACTGGTGAGATAGATTAATCCTCCAATTGCACAAGCGCTCAGACTCGCGGAAACAAACAGAACCGGAGAGCCAAACCCATCGACATCCACTAAATCAAAGTAATTCTGACGGTTATAACACTCAAAAAATACTCGAATCGCATCATGATCGCTCACCTGATACTGTTCTGGCTTGAGTACCGCTAGATTCTCGCGTAACACGGTTTGAATGTCCGAATTACTATCATTTGCCCAAACGAAATCTGCCTGACTCTCAAGGACGTACCGCAGCGATCGCACTCCGCAACCCGCCATCGCATCCAACACCCGCAACTGTCCGCGATCGCGCCGATAGACGGCAGCGGCAAGTACCGCTAAATCTCTGACGATCGCAGCGTTGGGATTGTAGAACGCACTGCCGACATTGAACGTGGCTTTTCCCTCGATCGTCATAGCTAAAAGCGTAAATAGTGCATCAATTCTGCAATTAAATGACTTGGTAGCGAAAGGCGCTGTTGTAGATCTACCAGGTCTTTATAGTTGCCTTGAGATTGACGATTTCGGACGATCGCTCGTGCAAGTACCGATCGGACTTGTGGAATCTGAGTTAATTCGATCGTGGTTGCCGTGTTCAAGTTCACTCGCTGAATCTGATGCAAACTCTCAGGATCGTAATAGCAAAACTTCATCACAGGTTCTAGCGGCTTTAAGCGCTGAAGGGATAATCCCAATGCGGCGGCAACATCTTCGACGCAGAGAAATTGCACCCCTAGCTCGCTCAGTTGCGTCAAAGTTTTTGCCTGGTGAATAGATAACCCTGGCAATCTTAGCCAATCATCGACCCCTGCCTGATTCACGTCAATTTGAATGCCCAAATCCGCTGCAATCCGAATCTCAGCTAAAGTCTGAAACCGATAATACGGATCATTCTGAATCTTGGACTTCAACAGCGCAGAAGAGAACCAATTGAGCATTGCTATTTAATACGATCGAGGAGTTTTCGTCGTTTTTGTTCAAACTCGTATTCTGAAATTAAACCATCTTGCCGGAGCTGATCGAGTTCCCGTAAACTCTCAGAAACGGTGACGACTGGGTTCGATTGAAGGCTGATTGTCCCCGTTTCGGGCACCGCTTCATCATTAAAATTTACGTCGAACTCATCTGGATTCTGAATTAAGTAAAACACTGCATCAAATAGCCCTGCAATCCAGGCAATTTTACTTCCAGTGAGCGCGAGCGCAAAATAAACCAAGCACCACCAGCGCTGTCCCAAATAGAGTTTGTGTAAGCCGACTAAATGAAAACCACCGACGATCGGCACAACCCCGACGATCGCCAACAGCGCGGCAACTCTTCGGCTTTTTGGTTGACTGAACATATGTTTTACTGCAATTAGCGTGGATTCAATATAGCGAAGAATGGCACAGTTGCAGACATTTGATTCCTGTTCGATCGACTCAGGTAGTGAAAACACTACTTACACCCGCGAAAGACGTGGAATATGATGAATTCAGGCACCACCTGTGCAACTACTATTTACCGCGTCCTGCGTGACCTCAGATTAAGGCAATGGGATTCTTTGACTCCGAGATTGTTCAAGAAGAAGCGAAAAAACTATTCCACGACTATCAATCGTTGGTCCAGCTTGGCAGTAGTTATGGCAAGTTCGATCGTGAAGGCAAGCTGATGTATATCGAGCAGATGGAAGCTATTATGGATCGCTACAAGGTTTTTATGAAGCGCTTTGAGCTTTCCGAGGATTTCTCCGCTCAGATGACCGTTGAGCAGCTTAAAACTCAGTTAGGGCAGTTTGGTATGACTCCCCAGCAGATGTTTGATCAAATGGCGTTAACGCTAGCCCGAATGAAATCCGAAATTGAAAAATAAATCACTTTACGAGAACTCCGGGAATCTTAACCCGGAGTTTTTCGTTGGAGCGATCGCTTTATACCAGTCTCCAAAGTCCCACAACCCACCATTCTCGCCTAAAGACGCGAACACCGTAGGTGCAGCGAAGCTTCTAATCGCGTCTCTCCCAGATCCGTAGCGAGTCGTTAGAGATGTAGCATTACCGCATCATTCAGCAACCCTTTTCCCCTGTCGCCAATTGCGGAACGGATAAAGCAGATGAGAGCGAAAATTCTCCGGAATCGTTTCTCCAGCAATACCAAAATTCTGGGGCTGTCTACCACAAGGCATATAAAACGTCCCAAAGATCACATCAAAAATGGGAAACAATCCCGCAAAGTTTTTGCCCTGCCCGTCCTCGTCCGTCGTGTGATGCCAACGATGAAACGCTGGACTCGCAAGCAGATAGCGAAGCGGCCCATATGTCCAGCGCACATTCGCATGGATGAACGCAACATAAGCAGACAGCAGCGGCACGTAAGCTTCAACCGCGATCGGGGAAAGCCCAAGCAGCAGAACCGGGGACGATTGACATACTCGCGAGATAATATCGTTGACGGGATGCAAACGCACCGCCGTGAGCCAGTCGATCGTATCGGCACTATGATGCACCGCATGATAATCCCAAAGCTGCTGAGTGTGATGCCAGCGATGCGTCCAATAGCCCACAAAATCGCCCATGACGATCGCGAGTAGTCCTTGCTGCCACAAGGGCAACTGTGCAATTGGGCCGTATCCCGCGAGAACATCATGCCAAGCCAGTGAGCGACCCAAGAGTAAGTAAATCGGCACAAATATCAGCGCGATCGAGATAATGCTTAAAATCTGAATCGCCATGGGCGTAAAGAACCAATAAAACGTATCGAGCCACACTCCACGCCGCCATTTAGGCTGATTGGGAATGCTAGGGAAAAGCCGTTCGAGAATGCCAAAGAGAACCGTTAGAACAATAAATAGAACAAGGGTTCTGATTAAACGTTCTTGCATAATGGGGATGATGTCTCGCAGTTTCCCCTAAGGTTTACTACGATCGTCGCTAAAGTTCAACACCGAATCATAATTAACAGCCTGTTCCAGAACCGTTCTGCATGACGACCGCTCCTATGCAGAAGTGCCTCAACTCTCCTCAGAGTTGCGATAAACCGGAAGTAAGACATTAAACGTTGATCCTTCCCCGATGCGGCTTTTCACGGTGATTGAGCCGCCACAGTGTAGAAGCAACTTCTGCACGATCGTCAATCCCAAGCCAGCACCGCCCATGTCATCATCCACGGATTGTCTAACTCGATAAAAGCGATCGAAAATCTTGGGGATTTCAGCCGATGGAATCCCGATTCCCGTATCGCGAAACTCAAGCTGAATATAATCTCCCTGCTGTTTCGCCCGTACCCAAACTTGCCCGCCACGCGGGGTAAATTTGATCGCGTTGTGCAGCAAATTCACGACAATCTGCTTTAACCAAATCGACAAACAGGTGATCGCTGGCAGCTCTTCAGGAATGACATACGCTAACCTCACTCCTTTCTCTTCTGCTAAAGGTTGATACGTGCTGACAACGCCCGGAACGACCTCGCTCAACCGGAGTGCCTGAGCCGTCCGATGCTCCGCAAGCTGATCTAGACTAACCAGATCCAGTAAGCTCTTGATCAGCGAACTTTGCCGATCGCATTCCCTTGCTAGCAAGTCCATATAGCGCTGCTTTTGTTGAGGTTTCAGAGTGGGTGAATTAAGCAACGTCAGCGCTGTCTTCATATTGGTTAACGGAGTGCGTAGCTCTTGCCCCACGTTGTGCAAAAACTCATCTTTTAATCGAATCGTGCTAATTAACTCCTCGTTCTGAAGCTGGAGCAAATTTGCCAATTCAGCTTGCCGACGATGCGTACTTGATCGCTGCCATAGGTCTTCTTGTCGCTGAATCTGTTTTGCTAAAAGCTGATTGATAACGGCTAGATCAAGCGAACTCGATTCTGGAAGCGTTTCGCTTCTTGGCGCAAACGGCTGTAGCACCGCGATCGCCTGCCGGATTACTTCCGGATCAATGACTAGAAATGCCATCAGGGACTGCTTTTTCTCGGTGACATCCTCGTCGATCGTGCTTGTCCCTAGCGCATCTGCTTCGCGGGCTGGCACTCTAGCGCGATGCCCAACCAGCAATCCGCAAAATTGCTTCGACCAAATCAGCAAAAAAAATTCTTTTCTTAAGCTACTCTCTAGCGGCAGGGTAATCGTAGTCAGCGCGGGGATCGGATAGGGGGGTAATGAGGGTTCGAGTTCCGCTTTCAGTCCTAATGCGGATTCTGGAAGGTCGTCGCGCGGGTTCTTAAAGTAAAAGATTTGCTGAAGCGGGGTCAGTCGATCAAGATAGCGATCGAACTCCAATTGCCACGCTTCTCCTTTCGGCAACTTTGCCCACACTAATGCTGGCTCACCCTGATCGATGAGCAGATCGATTAAACTACTCATCAGCGCTTTGAACGTAACTGGGCTGACGTGCATGACTGGCGGTGCTGAGGCTGAACCCGCTACAAGCTCAAACAAAGAGATCTCAGAAGTTACAACTGATGCCATACCGGGATGTTACGGAGAATTAGGGAAGACCGAAAGCGATGTTAACGAGATAAGTGGAGATGCCGGAATATCAGTAGGTTTGCTCTGTAATATATCTAGCCGCAATTCATTGAAGTAAACAGAAAAGTTTGAAAAAACGTTACTCCAAGTGAGCTAGATGCAGCAAAAGCGAGACGGTAGAGTCACCAAACGGTGAAATTAGATGTTCGCTTCTTAAGCAGTGTACTCTCACTGAAGCGTTTCAGGACAATTTCTTCTGCATAGGTTTTTCGCTTCTCGCTCTCAAGAGGGAATTTGTTTACGCATGTTTCTGCCTTTTTATCAATGATCTTTAAACAAAAGAGACATAATGTGGACGTAATCGATAGGGTTGGGTCTGAAGCACCTCAAATATCGAAGTTGTTTCACTGGAGATCACGGCAATGGCTGGACAAATGTGTTGGTTAGCAGGATTGGGCGGAGGCACGAAGATTCTTCACCTTCGCGAACGCCCTCACCAACCCTGGACACCCTATACAGCTTTTCCTCAGTATCGCGTCCCCGATTTGCAGATTCGCGGTGCCTCGAAGGGCTGGACAACTTATCAAAAATTACGCGAGGCAGGCTGGGCGCTGATTGCCAGTGATGCAGCTTACGCAAAGATCCCTTCACCCGTCGAAGCCCAACGTTAAACGCAATCTGTAATGTCCACACTTCGTCTTCGTCGGTGGCAGAATCCGCGATCGCTGGGTTCTGGCGCAGGCACATCATGAAACTGGAGGAATTCAAACGTCTATGGCTTCTCCAACTTCATCTTGTGCAGGCTTTGTTCGAGTGTTGCAGGATCAGCAATATGCGGCGATTGAGCACTGTGATGCCTTAAAGCATCCCTTGGCAAAGCCTGCTGCAAAGGTTCATAAGCTCTGTACTGTTGTCGAAAACGGTCGAGTTGTAATTCGTCCGATCGAGTCGTCTAGACCTGAGCCGGAGTGATCAGCCCTGTGTCTCGAATGCGTAATGCCAAATGAGCGCGAAGGTTGGAGTCTGGCTTCCTTTAGCTCTTGAATGTTTACGTGCAACTGCTGAACCGGTCACGGTTAGGAAGCTCGAGCGACCTATTGTGTTTGTCCTTTCGTGAAAGAGAGCTTTTGTTCTATCTTCGCTCAATCACTGGATTTCCGGTGATTGCGAGATTTCTTGCTTTTCAGGATGGTGCACTGAAGCGATCGCAGACAGGAATTCTCAGAGTGATCGATAAGTTTGGTGGATGAAATTGATCGATGCAATGTTGGACTAAATGCGATCGCTCAAATTTGAGAACCTCTGCACTGCGAGGACAGAATTTCGCTAACCTGAGTTCGGGTTAAGCCGGGAGCAGCAGATTGTGGTCGAGCGCAATGGACGGTTTCTTCGGTTGATGGCAGTAGGCAATCAAGCCGCCGAGAATGTTGACAAAGCAATTG
>NZ_JAMPLL010000017.1:0-95134 GCF_039962495.1 Leptolyngbya sp. AS-A5
TATTCTGTTGTATAGGTTCAGGCACTGATGAAGTGCGTCGCTTTCGCTCGGCTTCCCTCACCGCTTAATCAATATAGCCGGAAGAGAAGGAGGGTGTCAATAGCGTTTTGAAAAAAAGTTTCGGGAATCGCTCCTGAGTATTGCTATGGCTGGGTTTGAAGCTCTGAATTCTTTAAAGCACGATCGCTTGAACTTGATTTGTGGGAATTCTTGCTTCTAATCGACGCGGAGGCAGATCTGTGGGAGAGCGAAAACTGAGAGACGATCGACTAGCCGTTTTAATCGATGCGGACAACGCAAGCGCGAATCTCATCGAGCCGTTATTGGAAGAAGTAGCTAAATATGGGACTGCTAACGTCAAGCGAATTTATGGCGACTGGACGAATAATCAGTTAAGTGGCTGGAAGGGAAAGCTTCATACATATGCTATTCAGCCAATTCAGCAGTATAGCTATGTGCCTGGAAAGAATGCGACGGATAGCGCCTTGATTATTGATGCAATGGATTTGCTGTATACGGGCAGTTTTGATGGATTCTGCTTGGTGTCAAGTGACAGCGATTTCACTCGGCTTGCCTGTAGGCTAAGAGAGGCTGGATTGTTTGTCTACGGATTTGGGCGAAAGCAAACGCCCATATCGTTTCAGAAAGCGTGCGATAAGTTCACCTACACTGAGATTTTTGGAGCAGAGGATATTAATGTCGGTTCTGAGGCGAAGCAGATCGATCGAGAGTTAACCCCAGTAAGGGATGAGCCTTCAGCAAAAGAACCAGTCAGTAAGGAATTAATTGAGTTACTGAAACGAGCTTATGAAGCGACAGCGGGAGAAGATGGATCAGCGGAGTTAGGAGCATTCGGCTCACAAATTAATAAAATCTCACCGTCTTTTGATTCGAGGAACTACGGATACAAAAAGCTTCGTTTGCTAGTTGGAGATGTCGGTTTATTCGAGGTGCAAGAGATTCCTGGTAAACAGAATCCACTTGCCAAAGTTGTGTACATCAAACTGAAAGGGTAGATCAAGCGCTGCTCAACCTACCCTAGATTTTGTGATCGATTTTGAGGAGATTGGGTTTGAGGTTCTGATGATTGCCAGAACCTCAAACAATTACCTTAAAGGGCTGCGATCGCACTCCCTTCTTTCACAACCGTCTTCAGAATTCGATCTGCCATTTGCGGGGGGGTCAGTCCTAATTCCGCCTTCGATTCGTTAGGGGTTGCGTGATCGACCAGAATATCAGGAACACCGATGCGAGTGACTGGGACAACCACTCCGGCATCCATTAATGATTCAACGATCGCGCTTCCAAATCCACCAGGTAGACAACCTTCTTCAAGTGTGACCACTCGACCGATTTTCTGGGCTAAGGGGAGAATTAGCTCTTCATCAAGCGGTTTTGCGAATCGTGCGTTGATTACGGTGGCTTCAATTCCATGTTCGCTGAGAATCTCAGCAGTTTGCATTGCAGGATAAACCATCGAGCCGTAACCAATCATCAAGAGATCGTCGCCTTGACGGAGAATCTCGCCTTTGCCGATCGGTAGTTCTTCCCAACCTTCCTCCATCAAGGGCACACCATAACCATTGCCGCGAGGATACCGCATGGCGATCGGGCTTGAAGTGTGATTGATGCCAGTGACGAGCATTCGTTGTAGTTCAGCTTCGTCCTTGGGAGCCATTAGCACTATGTTGGGGATCGATCGTAAGTACGCGATGTCGTACATTCCCTGGTGGGTGGGACCGTCTGAGCCGACGATGCCAGCGCGATCCATGCAGAAGAATACAGGGAGATTTTGGATACAGACATCGTGAACGATTTGATCGTAGGCGCGTTGGAGGAAGGTGGAGTAGATGGTTGCGACAGGACGCATTCCTTCGCAAGCTAATCCTGCTGCCAGAGTCACTGCGTGTTGTTCTGCAATGCCGACATCCATGTATTGTTGCGGAACTCGCTTCTGGAAAATATCAAGTCCGGTTCCAGTTGCCATTGCTGCGGTAATACCGATGATGCGCGGGTTATTCTCCGCTAATTTGCTCAGGGTTTCTCCAAATACTTTGGAGTAGCTTGGGGGCTTGGGCTTCGAGGAGGGGATAGCTTTTCCGGTGGCGAGGTTGAATGGAGTTTGGGCATGATAGCCGACTTGATCCTGTTCGGCGATCGCATAGCCTTTTCCTTTCACCGTTGCGACATGAACAAGGACTGGTCCGGGATGTTTATGCGCTTCTTTGAAAGTCGCAATCAGCTCCTCAAGATTGTGTCCATCAACTGGACCCATGTAGGTAAAGCCCAATTCTTCAAAAACGGCTCCAACCTTCGGCACAGCAAGCCGCTTCATTCCTTCTTTGAGGCGGGACAGTTCTGGAGAGAACGGCATGTTTTTCATCTGTTCTTCCAAGTTGTCTGTGAGAAATTGAACGGGCGGACTCAGGCGCATCTTGTTCAGATAACGAGGAATCGCACCGACGTTGGGAGAAATTGACATCTCGTTGTCGTTGAGAACGACAAGAAGATTCGTTTTCGGTAGGTGTCCAGCATGGTTGATTGCTTCGAGTGCCATGCCGCCTGTGAGTGCGCCATCGCCAATAACAGCGGCAACTTTGAAGTTTTCGCCTTGAGCATCGCGTGCTAGTGCCATGCCAAGCGCGGCAGAGATGCTGGTTGAGGCGTGACCTGCACCGAAATGATCGAACTTGCTTTCGCAGCGTTTCAGGTAGCCCGCAACGCCGTCTTTCTGTCGAAGCGTGTGGAAATCAGCATAGCGCCCAGTGATTAGCTTGTGGGGGTATGCTTGGTGTCCGACATCCCAGATCACTTTGTCGCGATCGAGATCCAGGGTTTGATAGAGGGCGAGGGTTAATTCAACGACACCCAATCCAGGACCAAGGTGTCCCCCAATCGCTGCCACAGTTTGCAGGTGCTTTTCGCGGATTTGACGCGCGATTTGCTGAAGCTGAAAAATCGATAATCCATGCAACTGGTTTGGGTGTGTTAATTCACTCAAATGCATACCGGGGTATCCTTCGGATGATGTGATGTGAGCAGTAGACGGATCTACTCTTATCACTCTAGTTCATCGGGGGTAACGATTCGGAGTATTCGTATGCAAATCGCAACTTTTCTTGTGATAAAAGTTTAGGCGCGATCGCGTTCATTAGAAACACTTTATGCTGTGGTGATGCGGGTTATGCGTCTTTAATCTTCGTGTCGGTTCTACGGAAGGATGTGCCACAATCTTTCTGAAGTTTGCACCCGTGGGGCGAGGATTTTATTGATGTTGATGCGGAATTTAATGCAATCAAGAGGAATGCGAAGTATAACTGCATCCATCGTGGGGATGAGTTTAATTGCATTGGCGATGCCTGCTAAAGCAGGGGTGCTAGATGATTTGCTGATTCGTCCGGGTGTGGATGAGGCAGATTACGATACTTGTGCGCGGGATTTGGTGCGAGGCAAGATTTCAGCAGCAACTGCGGCGGATGCTTGCGCGAAGGCACAGCGTCCCAGAGATTTGGGAATTTGTGTCGATCGCATTACCAGAAACAACATTGCTGGGGAGGATGCGCTTTCGGTATGTCGGCAGGTACGCCGTCCTGTGGAGGCTTCGACTTGTGTGGTGGATATCCGCCAGAGAGCGCCTCAAACTTCGCTAGTCAACGTTTTGAGCGGCTGTCGTCGGAGTTTGCTGCCGGAACGTTTTTCTAGATGCGTTGTAGACTTAAGCCGAGAGTTGAAGCTGGCAACGGATCAGTCGATCGCAACTTGTATCGATGCGACCGATCGATCTCGTGATGTGGTTCCAACGGTGCTGCCCGGTTCGACAACGACGCCGCCTGTCACCACGCCGCCTTCAGGTTCCACTTCTCCGACCCCGCCTGTTTCTCCGGGTCAAACAACCCCAACACCCCCGACGACAACCCCAGGGTCATCTACGCCGGGAACTGTGACACCTCAACGATTCTAAGTTACACTCGGAACTCAGCAGAATTTTGGCGAACACTGAGTTCCGAATTTTTCCTCATGATCAACATTCCTCAACTTTTGGCGCAAGAGCTTTCATTACGATCGTCTCAGGTTGCAAATGCGCTGGAATTATTTGCAGAAGGGGCAACGGTTCCGTTTATTGCACGGTATCGCAAAGAGCGAACAGGTGAGATGGATGAGGTGAAATTGCGGGATTTGCTCGATCGATTTACCTATCTCACGGAGTTGGAGGAGCGCAAGAAAAGCGTTTTGGAATCGATCGAGACTCAGGGCAAACTAACTGAGGAATTGAGAGGCAAAATTGAGGCTTGTTTGCAGAAAAATGAGCTAGAAGATTTGTATTTGCCGTATCGTCCGAAGCGCCGAACGAGGGCGACGATCGCTAAAGAAAAAGGTTTAGACAAGTTAGCAGGATATATTGCTTCTCTGAATCAGCCGCATGCAGGAGTGGCTTCTTTAGAAGATGAAGCAAGGAAGTATTTATCTGAAGAGAAAAGCGTCAAAACGATTGAAGAGGCACTACAAGGAGCTTCGGATATTTTGGCGGAGGAAGTTTCAGAGAAGGCAGAACTACGATCGTATTTACGAGAGTTTTTATTCAATACAGGTGTGTTTGCATCACGTATTAAATCTGACTACGCCGAAGGTACTACTAAGTTTGAAATGTACCGAAGTTACGAGGCAAAAGTGAAAACGATCGCACCCCATAATCTTCTTGCTTTACATCGGGGAGAATCAGAAGGGATTTTAAGTTTTGAGCTTACGTTTGATGAAGACGCGGTACAGCAATATTTAGAAACGCAAGTTGTTCGAACGAAAGTAAAAGCTGTACGAGAGTTTTATCGATCAATGCTGAAAGATGCGTTTAATCGATTAATGCGAACGTCGATTATTTCAGAGGTACGATCGCAGAAAAAACAAGAAGCAGATATCGAATCAATCAAAACGTTTGAAACGAATTTGAGAGAATTATTGCTTTCGGCTCCCGCAGGAATGAAGCCGACACTAGCGATCGACCCAGGATTTCGGACAGGCTGTAAAGTTTCGGTGCTAGACCAAACTGGAAAATTTTTGAAGTATGAAGCAATTTTTCCACATACCGGAGCAGAAAAGCGAAAACAAGCTGCAGTTACACTAAAGCAATTAATTGACAAATACAAAATCGAATTAATTGCGATCGGAAACGGAACTGCTAGCCGTGAAACTGATGAATTTGTTGGGGAAGTTTTAGCAGAGATCGATCGTAAACCAATCAAGGTTATTGTGAACGAATCAGGGGCTTCAATCTATTCAGCAAGTCCGGTTGCGATCGCAGAATTTCCAGACCTAGATATTACGGTTCGAGGAGCAATCAGTATCGGACGACGCTTACAAGATCCACTTGCGGAGTTGGTGAAAATTGATCCAAAATCAATCGGGGTTGGGCAGTACCAGCACGATGTTGATCAGAAGCTTTTAAAGAAAAAGCTTGATGAAACTGTTGAAAGCTGTGTCAATTATGTCGGAGTTGACCTTAATACTGCGTCGAAAGAATTGCTGATGTCTGTATCGGGCGTAAGTGCAACTGTGGCGAATAATATTGTTGCCTATCGCAATGAAAACGGAGCGTTTCCCGATCGTAAATCTCTGCTTAAAGTGCCAAAACTCGGTGCAAAAACATTTGAGCAAGCAGCAGGTTTTTTAAGAATTCGGGGTGGGAAAAATCCGCTAGATAATACAGCAGTGCATCCAGAGCGTTATGGAATTTTGGAGGCGATCGCTAAAAACTCAAATATTTCACTCTCGGAAACTGCTCAAATTGCAGCGCAACTCAAAGCAAATCTGAAAAACTATGTGACAGAGACGATCGGAGAGCCAACGCTACGAGACATCATCAGTGAATTGGAGAAGCCAGGACGTGATCCACGCGCTGAATTTAAATATGCAACCTTCAGGGAGGGGATCAAAGAGATTTCTGATCTCAAAGTAGGAATGGAGCTTGAGGGAATTATTACAAACGTGGCAAATTTCGGTGCATTTGTGGATATTGGAGTGCATCAGGATGGACTGATTCATGTTTCGCAAATGAGCGATCGATTTGTCAGCGATCCAAATCAGATTGTAAAAGTGGGACAAGTTGTAAAAGTTCACGTCCTAGAAGTAAATGAAGCGCTCAAGCGAATTAGTCTTTCGATGAAATCTGGAGAACGCAAGCCTGTTTTTACGAAGAATCAAGATGTAAAGAACCAAGAGACATCGAAGCGATCAGAGCAAAAGCAAACCTCTCAGAAACCAGCCTCGCTCAATGATTTGAAGTCAAAGTTCGGCAAAAAAGCTTAACTCGATCGTGAATGACTTAATTTCCAACATTCCTGCGCGATCGTCCAATCTTCCTGCGTGTGAATAACCAAAATTCTCACTTTTGACGATCGCGCACTAATATCTTGATCGATCGGCGAGGACTGATTTTTTTCTGAATCGATCTCGACCCCTAGCCAGCGAAATGCTTCACAGGTACGCGATCGAATTAATGCCGAATTTTCTCCGACTCCTGCAGTAAAAACGATCGCGTCAAGTCCGCCTAAACCAGCAATCATCGCCCCCATTTCTGAGCGCAATCTGTGAATATAAGTGTCAATTGCTTTAGTCGATCGTTCTGTTTGTGAACCCATGACTTGACGCAAATCACTCGAAATTCCTGAAATACCAAGTAAGCCTGATTGCTTATTGAGAATTTGCTCGATTTCGTCGATCGTATAGTTTCCTTCCCGCATGAGATAAAGCACCACGCCCGGATCAACTGACCCCGATCGGCTGCCCATCATTAAGCCTTCAAGCGGTGTGAATCCCATTGTTGTATCAATGCTCTGCCCATCTTGAACTGCCGCCAAGGAGCAACCATTGCCCAAATGACAAGTGACTAACTTTAGGTCAATTAGCTCACGTCCCAATAACTGAGCCGCACGATTTGCACAATATTGATGGCTGATACCGTGGAAACCATAGCGCTGTACGCCCTTTTCATACCACTCGTAAGGAATTGGGTAGATACTGGCAGCAGGGGGCAAAGTTGCGTGAAATGCAGTATCAAATACCGCAACTTGAGGAACACCTCCCAAACTCTGCTCGATCGCTTCGATGCCTTGAAGATTTGCGGGATTGTGTAACGGGGCAAATCGAACCAGATCAGCGATCGTAGCTTTCACAGTCTGGTCAATCCGGACACTCTGACGGTAATGCTGCCCACCGTGAACAATGCGATGTCCGACAATATCAACATCGCCAGTTTGCTGAATCACTTTGGTTTTACCCTCAGAAAGCGTTTTCAGCATTTGTAGAGTGTCTGTAGCGCGATCGGTGGACTCAATTGCAGATTCCAGCCTTGTTTCATTAGCTTTAACTTTGAGGACTGCTTTTCCTGGTTGTACTGTCCAATCAATCTGAGCTTCCCAGAGTGGATCAGGCGGGTCGATCGGCAAGGAGCCATTGAGATCGTAGAGACAGCTTTTCTGACTGCTTGATCCAGCATTTAAAACAAGAACTTTCATAGGCAACTAAAGTCCTGAAATCCCTGAATTGACAGAACTCTATCATTCTAGTTGAATCCTGAATTGCAGCAAGAAAACGGAGCGATGCGAGCAAGAACTGTATGTAGCAGGGTTTCTGGAGACTGGTATAAATCAGAGAAAATTCTTATGAAAGCTATCGAAATCCTACAAGAAAGCCAGAGAGAAAGTTCTCTCTGGCTACACATCTTTGAGCAACAATCAGGACTCTAGGTTTATAAAACGCCCATATTTGATAAGCCGAGGATGACACCCGCACCCAAAATATGACCAAAGCAAGTGCTGCCAATCACCGCAGGCAACCCAAACCCGCCGAAAAAGTTTGAGGATGGCATCGCAGGCGGCGCACTTGGGTTTTTCATCGTAAATTTCGCAATCGCGATCGCCAAAATATTACAAACGATCATGACTGCCGCAACATTCGGAGTCCATTCCAACGTTCTTGGCACAACAGCCAGCAGTGTAGAAGTAAACAATTGAGCTCCTCCTTCGCTTTGCAACACAATATTTTGAATAGTGAATTTCTACCAGAAACGCGAATCCCCTAGATCAGATTGCAGTAATAGTTAATGTTTCTACGTAGTTTGATACAAAACTGCGATCATACTGAGTAATTTTATATACAGATAGATGAGTAGGAATAATGAACGTTGAGCTGCTCTTGTTGAGATTTCGTATTTAATTCATTTGACGTAGGCTACTGAGTCTCAAATAACACATGAATTTGATGCATGAATTTTGCAGTACTCTCTATCTATTCGCTCATCAGCTCTATTTCAGTATGTTAAAAGCTTGGATTTTGTTTTATAATTATCCCTAGAAAACAAATATCTTGCTTAGCTCCCTCAATGTGGCTGTAACCCCTAATAACCTTTGGTGGTTTAAGCTTTTTTGAGTAAAACGAAAAACACGAATATTAGTATCTCAATTTACATTCAGTATAACTTGGTTCTGAATGTTACTTGCCATTTCGGAAAGTTACCAGTACCCTATTGGTGACTCGAAATACCTAGAATTTTAATTTGCAGTTCTAGAGATATTGCAAGTCACAGAACAAGCACCCCATGTACTTACAGGGCTAACAAATTAATTTGCTGTCGTAATCAGGAGGCTAATATTTTCTGAGGCTTTTGTTTAATCAAGTCAACAAGAATAGGATTGAACGGACTTCTCTCATTCTTGCCGAAGAAAGGGCTTGAAATTCATATCAGATTGCCGGCTATCTCTGATAGATAGTCCGGGTTTTTGTGTTTAGAGACCAAATCTAAATATGAGGAAATTTCTGTTCTTTCATCAAGTTTCGGTTAAGATAGCACGACTATTCCTAGTGCTGGTAGTCCTAGTGCTGATAGGCTTTCTAATAAGCAAGATACTATCAGCTTTTCCGCTGATTACGAGATAACTCTGTCGATGAAAAATGCGTTGCTTTCGGCACAGCAAAGCTGTTCACAATTAGCTGTCCACAATTTATGTAGAAGCTTATGTAGAAGCGCACTTCATCTCTCGAAACCTTCGCCGAGTAATGATTAGTTATGGTGAGTCACAAACCGTTTCAACGCCTTCAGCCGCTGTCGTTGTTGGCACAATTAATCAGCCGTCGAGTCGATGGGTGCTTGCAAATCATGAGCGAATCAACCTCCTGGTTACTGTATCTCGATGAGGGCAGGCTTGCTTTTGCCACGAATTCAATCCAGCCCTTCGATCGCCTCGATCGCATCCTCGTTCAGATGAGCGATCGCACTCCCGCACTGAAGCTATTAGATCGGTCGCAATTACGACAGTTTGAGAGTGAGACCGGAAGCTACCCTGCAAATAGTGCTGATTATCAAGCGATTCAATGGCTGATTGATCAGCAGTTAATTGAGCGATCGCAAGTGCGCGAATTGGTTGAAACTATCGCGATCGAGGTGCTGAAACCCTTTCTCACCGTCACAGAAGGGATCTATGAGGTGATTGCAAAAGCTAGCTTTTTAGACTATCCAAATCTTTGTCAATTGGACTTACGCTCGATCGTAGAGCGCTGTCATTCTGAACTGCGGCAAGTTCCAACTTCTAGGGCAACAAGCGCTGATGTACAGGCTCCAGCTTCGAGTGTCCCAACGACACCGCCGCGACCCTTGAGCTTCACCTCTCCAACCGAGCCAGCTCCAACTAGAATTCCAGTATCGCCGACCCCCATTACCGCCCGCCAAACCGCCCGTTACACGATCGCTTGTATTGATGACAGTCCCACAGTGCTACAAGCGATTAGTACCTTTCTCAATGATTCTAGCGTCGCGGTGATTATGATCAACGATCCGGTCAAAGCGCTGATGCAGGTGGTTCGCAGCAAGCCGGACATGATTTTGCTGGATGTCGGAATGCCAAATCTGGATGGATACGAACTCTGTTCGCTGCTGCGTCGCCATCCGAGCTTTAAGCAAACCCCCATCATTATGGTGACGGGTCACACAGGTTTCATCGATCGGGCTAAAGCCAAAATCGTGGGTGCATCGGGTTATTTGACAAAACCGTTTACGCAATCGGAACTCGTCAAAATGGTGTTTCGATATCTCAATTAGCGCATTGTTTACCCTTTTTACCGCAATGAAACGTTATGAGCTTAACTTTAATGGGAACAGTTCTAGTCGTTGAAGATACACTCTCGGAAATGGAGCTACTCAGCCACTACCTCCGTGAAGGTGGATACAGCGTTGTTGGAGTTGTTTCTGCCAAGGATGCTTTGAACAAGGCGATCGAGATTAAGCCCGATGTGATTATTACCGATGTGGTCATGCCGGGAATGAGCGGCTTTGAACTGTGTCGCAGCCTGAAGAAAAACCCCGAAACTCAAAGCGTGCCGATTATTATCTGTACGTCTAAAGGGCAGGAGATCGATCGCCTCTGGGGAATGCGACAGGGCGCAGATGTCTATATCACCAAGCCTTTTACACGAGAGCAACTAATTCGTGCTGTGCGATCGGTCGGAGGATAACCCGTGGATAACTCAGTACTGACCTTAACAACAACTCGAAAGGGGGAAATTGCACCTCCTAATCTCGGAGAAAGTTATCTCAAGTTTGAAGTCGGACAAGGCACGATCGTCGGACTGCCGATGAAGCAGGTTCAGGAAGTCGTGGTGCTACAGCCCCGCTACCTCACTCCGGTTCCCACTATGGAGCCGGAGATTTTAGGACTGATGCACCGTCGGAGCCGCGTCTTATGGGTTATTGATCTAGCGATGCTGTTGGAAGTGGGCAGGCTCGATTACAGTCCGCAGCAGTACGATATTGTGATTTTGCGAACGGGTTCGATTTCTATTGCTGCGGCAATCAAACGAGTGGATGGGATTGCTTGGACGCTTCCAGAAGCTTTACAACCCGTTCCGAGTCATGTGAGCAAGGGACTCATTCCTTACTCTCGCGGCTGCCTTTTACAGTCTCAAGAAATAGTATTCATGCTGGACGGTGAAGCGATCTTGCAAGCTCCGCTGCTTCAGCATTCTTGATTTTTAAGGTTTGCTTTGTGTTCGATTTTGCATCTGACTCATCAGGCGATTTGTGCATCTCATCTACTCTATTACCCGTTTGAGAACTCCTACCTATGGTTGATCAACTGAACGCAGCCCAACGGGATCAGCCCGTCGATCGCGGATTTGATCCGAGTGTAATCGAGGTTTCCTCTAAGCCCGGTCTACCCTCAAGCTCTGTAACCTCCTCTAAACCGTCCAGCATCGCAGCTCTAAGACGATTAAGCCTGAAAACCAAAGCGACGACGATCGCCATCGCGATCGGTACCCTACCCGTCCTAGCGATTGGCGCGATCGCCTATTCGTTTGCCAATGCTTCGGTGACAAGGCAGGTGATCGCCACGGAAGAAACGTTGGCGACGACGCTCAGCCAGCGGGTGACAAGCTTTATGACAGAGCGAACCTCAGATCTACAAACGCTCTCCAGTTTGCCGTCTTTAACGGTGCCATCAGTACGAGATTTGGTGTCTCAAGACGACAAGCGGCTTGTGTTTGAACGCTTTGTTCAGGAGAAGGGCGTGTATGAAGGAGTGGCGCTGTTTGATTTGAACGGAAATGCAGTGCTGCAAAGCGATCGCACCGCAATTCCATGGCAGGGTGAGCAGGACTATTTCCGCGCCGCCCTACAGTCGAATCGCGTCTTGATTAGTCGTCCAGTGCGGGCAGACAAGACGGGTGCTTATTTCGTGTATGTGACTGCTCCGGTGCAGGAAAGCGGCACAGATAGGCGCACGGGGATTATTCGTGCCGTCCTGCCGATTAGAAACCTGGCATTGGAACTGCAAAACTACAATCGAATCGGCACTGACTTTAGCTTGTTAGATGCCAGCAATCAAATCTTTCTATCCTCGAAAGAAGCGCAAATCGGTCAAAATGCTGCTTCGGTTTATTCGCGGCTTTCACAAATGCAGTCACGCCGATCAATTAATTCCCGCGAAATTAACGAAACGGTTGCCAATCAGACAAAGCCTGTTCTTGCTAGCTTTGTGCCTTGGACGGGGCGCGATCGCCTGCCCGATTTAGGCTGGGACGTGATTCTTTCTGTGCCAACCGAGGTTGCATACCAACCTCAGCGCCAGCTCTTTTGGACATTTTTGCTGGGAACTGGAGCAGCAGTTGTCGCGACGGGATTGCTGGCGAAATGGCTCGCTGATCGCGCAACTCGCCCAATTTTGGCGGCTACAAGTGCAGTTAAAGCGCTAGGGGACGGCAAGCTTGATACACGAGTCACGGTCAGCAGTGAAGACGAAGTCGGCGTGTTGCAGCGCAACATCAATCTGATGGCGGGACAACTGCAAAGCTTTGTCGATCAGCAAACCGAAAGCGCTGAACGGGCACGGTTGTTAAATCAGATTATTTTGCGAATTCGTCGATCGCTCTCGCCTGAAGATATTTTTGCTGCCGGCGTCGATGAAGTTCTCGACTTTATGAAAGTCGATCGCGTGGTGATTTACCGCTTTGCACCGGATTATCTCAGCGGGACGATTACGGCTGAATCGGTTGCGCCGGGTTGGACGAAGGCGCTTGGAAAAATTGTCAACGACCCGATGGAAGCTTCGCTTGTCGATCGCTACCGGGGTGGGCGGGTGTGGTCGATGGAAAACCTGCGCCAAGCAAATCTCACCCAATGTCACTGTGAAATTCTGGAGCGGCTAGAAGTTCAGGCAAATATTGTTGCGCCAATTCTGCAAAACAAAGAATTAATCGGACTCATCTGTGCCCATCAGTGCGCCAATCCGCGTCAGTGGAAAGCGGAAGAGATTGATTTCTTTGGGCAGCTGGCAGCGCAAATCGGCTATGCCCTTGACCAAGCGTTCTTGCTGGAGCAAACTGAAGCCGCCAGAAAAGCCGCAGAGCAATTATCTGAAGAGCGCCGACAGCAGAAAGAAGAACTGCAAATGCAGCTGATCGATTTGCTGAGCGAAGTTGAAGGAGCCGTCGAGGGAGACTTAACCGTTCGAGCCGACGTGACCGCAGGCGAAATCGGCACCGTGGCGGACTTTTTTAACTCGATCGTCGAAAGTCTGCGCCAGATTGTGACACAAGTGAAATCGGCAGCCGTTCAAGTGAACGATGCCCTCAACGCTGATGAGCAAGCGGTACGGCAACTGTCCGCAGAAGCGGTGCAGCAAGCTGAGGAAACGAACCGAACGTTAGCTTCGGTGGAAAATATGGTGCGATCGATTCAAAAAGTGTCGCATAGCGCTCAGCAAGCGGCGAATGTGGCGCGGGAAGCCTCTTCGACCGCAGAAGCAGGCGGAATTGCGATGGAATTAACCGTGCAGAACATTCTGGGACTGCGCGACACGATCGGTGAAACCGCGAAGAAAGTGAAACGTCTGGGCGAATCGTCGCAGCAAATTTCTAAAGTGGTATCGCTGATTAATCAAATTGCCATGCAAACGAATTTTCTGGCGATTAACGCCGGAATCGAAGCGGCAAGAGCCGATGAAGGATCGCAAGGATTTGCGGTCGTGGCAGAAGAAGTCGGAGAATTAGCCGCACGATCGGCTGCGGCAACGCGAGAAATCGAGCAAATTGTCGCTACGATTCAGCGCGAAACGTCTGAAGTTGTCGAAGCAATGGAGCAGGGAACCTCGCAGGTTGTGGAGGGAACGCGACTCGTTGATAATGCTAAACAGAGCTTAGAAAAGATTCTCTCGGTGTCGCGGCGCATCGATGACTTGGTGCAAGCGATTTCAGAATCGACGGTGACACAGGTAGAAACCTCGGATGCGGTAACGCAACTGATGCAGGAAATCGTAGAAGTCGCGGGTCGCACTTCTTCGGCTTCACTGGAAGTTTCGCGATCGCTGCGGCAGACGGTTGGGGTAGCAAAAGAGCTACAGGAATCAGTGGGCGCGTTTAAGGTGAGCTAAACGATGAAGCAAGATAGAGAGCTTGAGATTCGCCGTCAGTTTCTCGATGAAGCGCAAGAGTATCTTGATACGCTTGATGCCACGATTTTGGGGTTAGCTAACCATCCGGTTGATGCGACCCAAGCGAATGCAGCGTTAAGAGCCGCGCACTCGATTAAAGGAGGCGCAGGAATGATGGGATTTCAGGTTCTGAGTGAACTTGCCCATCGGCTCGAAGACTCCTGGAAAGTGCTGAAGATTGATAAATCAATCTCCCTGACTCCCCGACTCGAAAATCTGCTGTTAGCGGCGGTAAGCTGTCTGCGACAGGTCGTGGAGTTCGATCGCGACTCGATGCAGCGCCATCAGGCTTCTTGTGTGGACGCAAACTGGCTAGCAGTTGAGGCGTATCCCGTGTTTGATGCGCTGCATTCGGAATTAGGCGATCCGCAGGAGGAAAACGCCGCTTCGGTGCTGTCGCCGGAAGACGGTCAAGACATTGTGCCGCTGTTGTTTGAAACAGAAGTGGAAGGCTGTTTGCAGCGATTAGAGTCGGTGCTAGCCGCGCCAGATCAGCCTTGCTTGCGCGAGGAAGTTGCGATTCTAGCGCAAGAGTTGGGCGGACTCGGTGAGATGCTGCAACTGACGAATTTTATTCAGCTTTGCCAATCGGTGTCTCACCAGATTGAGCAAGGAGAGACCGTCGAAACTGCTCAATCTGCTTTAAAGGCTTGGCGAATCGCGCAGACGTTTGCGATCGCCGGACAATACGACCAGATTCCCACCTCGATCGCGGGTGCGGAAAGGGTTGATTTTGCCGCACCCGCGATCGAGGTCGTCGAGCCGAGCGATTGGTTTACCGAAGCGCTTGCCGCCGATAGCTTTGATGATGCGGCGTATCCCGACTTTCAACCGATTCCGGCTCCTGCACGATCGCGCAGCGCAGCGCAAGCAACGACTCCTGCCCAACCGCAAGTGACCGATTTCAAAGTGCTGGAAGCGGAACCCGAACCTGTAACGGTTGCTGAAGATCAAGATGCGACGGTGCGCGTTCCGGTGCGGCAACTAAATCAGCTCAACGATTTGTTTGGTGAATTAACCGTCGATCGCAACGGGTTAGATCTCTATCTAAAGCGATTACGATCGCTCGCCAGAACGCTGCACGAACGGGTGCAAACGCTCGATCAAGCGAATGCGAAATTGAGATTGGCTTACGATCGCGTGAATTTAGCGGGAGTACGAACGCTGGGCGAAAATCGTCGCCCGGAATTTGATGCGCTAGAACTCGATCGCTATGGCGATCTGCACTTACTGTCGCAGCAGGTGATGGAAACGATCGTGCAGCTTCAGGAAGTCAGCGAAGATATTGATCTGAGCTTAGACGATACCGAACAGTCCTCGCGGAACCTGAATAAAACCGCGAAACAAATGCAAAGCGGACTGTCTCAGCTTAGAATGCGCCCGATCTCGGATATTTTGGATCGCTTTCCGAGAGCTTTACGCGAATGGTCATTGCAGTACGGCAAGCCCGTGCGATTTGACATGGCGGGTGGCAGTACGCTGATCGATCGCAACATTCTCGAAACGCTCAATGATCCATTAATGCACCTGTTACGCAATGCGTTTGATCATGGAATCGAAGCTCCCAGCGTTCGAGAATCGAAAAACAAATCGCCAGAAGGAGTGATCGAAATTCGGGCATTCAACGAAGGCAATCGCACGATTATCACGGTTCGGGATGACGGTGAAGGCATTCCCATTCAGAAAATTCGCGATCGAGCGGAACAAATGGGACTTGATCCGGTGCTGCTTGATGCAGCGCGAGATGAGGAATTACTGTCGCTGATTTTCGAGCCGGGATTTAGTACAAGCAGCCAAGTCACTGCCCTTTCTGGTCGCGGGGTCGGAATGGATGTGGTTCGCAATAATCTTAAACAAATCCGGGGTGAAATCAGCGTCAATACCAAAGCGGGACTGGGGACAACGTTTACCTTGTCGGTTCCATTCACTCTGTCGACGGTTAAAGTGTTGCTGGTTGAGAGTGCGGGAATGCTACTCGCGTTTCCTACCGACGTGGTTTCAGAATTAGTGCTGCTGCAGCCGGATCAAATTATTCAAGCTCCGGGTAGCGAACTCCTAAACTGGCAAAATCGCATGGTACAACTGGTGCGCCTGCAAAAATGGATGCGCTTTAATTGTCCCAAAATTCCTCACGGCTTTGAGACTCCGCCCACGATCGCTACTCCCAGCGTGCTGATGCTCGACCAAAACCCGCAATGGTTTGGAGTCTATATCGATCGCTGCTGGGGTGAACAAGAAGCGACGATTCGTAAAGTCGAAGGCAATTTGCCGTTACCGAGTGGATTTAGCGGCTGTACGATTCTGGGGGATGGTCGCGTTGTGCCTTTGGTGAATGCGCCGGAACTGCTGCGCTGGATCACAAGCTGTGAGCGCTCCGAAACCGAACCAGAACTCGACCTCAATTTCCGCGCCCAACTCAAAGCCAGCCTATCTCAGCGCCCCGAACTTCCTGGAAGCTTGGTTCCAACCGTGCTAGTCGTCGATGATTCGATCAACGTGCGGCGATTTTTGGCGCTGACGCTAGAGCGATCGGGCTATCGCGTCGAGCAGGCAAAAGACGGGCAGGACGCGATCGAGCGGCTTGAATCGGGTTTAGCTGTACAAGCTGTGATCTGTGATATCGAAATGCCAAGGCTAGATGGATACGGATTTTTGGCAAAGATGCGATCGGATACGCAATTTGCTCAGGTGCCTGTGATGATGTTGACTTCCCGGAGTGGCGAAAAACATCGTAAGCTGGCTGAAAACTTAGGCGCATCCGCTTATTTCTCAAAACCCTATAACGAGCAGGTTCTACTCAAAACGCTCGAAAAAATGGTGAACTCGATCGCCGTCGTTTAATTAATGTATGTTCGATATCAGTGTTGGAGGGTTGAATCCAGCTTGAAGTCTTCTATCACGGGGAGACGAGAGGCAACAATCCAACCTGAGCATCAACCTAATCCCTAAATTCTCGCAATATTTCTTTCGCTCAAAGCAGCGATGTTTATTTTTGTGTAGCCCTTATGTTAGACCGTTCTTCTCGCCCCACTCGTCCGTTTTGGTCAAATTGGTTTCGTCATTTACCGATCGAGCGAAAACAACTGCTTGCGCTACTGGTGTGTGAACTGATTCCGATCGTCGGATTAGGCATTGGTTTCTCGATCGTGCTTGCAAATAGTTTACGCACCCAACTGCTTGCCCAAGCAAAATCCGAAGTTGCGGTGACGGAGACGAACTACAACATCAAAATCAATCAGATGGGATTCGGATCGCGGGGACAATCGGATAATCCTGCGATCATTACCGCGACAAAAAATCATCAGCGCAACGAAAATCTCTCAACCGATCTGCAAAATCAACTCCAACAGATTTTGCAAAACGAAGTGAAAGCACGCCGCATGGAATATGCAACCCTCATCGGCAAGGATTTACGCATCATTGCGAATGCAAATAACAAACGAGCCAAAGAAACGGTGACAACGCCTGAATTGGTGCCGCTGATTCAGCAAGCTCTCCGAGATGGGCAACAAATCAAAGCGAGTAGCACCGTTAGCTGGGACGAACTCCGCAAAGAAGCACCGCCGCTACCCGATCGCTTCACTAACCAAGATGCTCTCATTCGCTACGTCGTTACCCCCATTCGCGACTCCGAAACCCCAAACAATATCATCGGCGTTCTCGTTTTTGGCGATATCGTCAACCACAAACTCCCGATCGTCGAAAATACCCTAAAAGCCTTTGGTAGTGGCTATAGTGCCGTTTATTTTCGACGCGAGAATGGTGAATTTGGCTTAGCCACTGGGCTGAACCAAGACAGCGACTCGAATCAACCTCAAATTGATGCGGCTTTGTCTGACCTAGCAATTCTCAGATCGGCGATCGCTGCCAAAGGCGAGACTGCCACTCAGCGAATTCCTGTCAACGGCCAGACTTACACCGTTGCTGCTAAAGCACTCCCGAATCGCATTATCGAAACACCAGATGGAGCCGTTGCAGAAATGGGAGACACTCCCAGTGCCATCCTGGTGCGCGGCACCCCTGAAACTGCCCTGAATCAATTGCTGCTAATGAGTGTGCAGCAAGAGGCGATCGTGTTGGCGCTAGCAATCGGAGTGATCGTCATTTGGACAATTATTTTTCGTCGCATCGTTCTCAAACCGATTCAGGAGTTGCAGCAGACGACCGAAGCATTTGCCAATGGCGATCGATCTGTCCGGGCTGAAGTGTTTGCTAAAGATGAAGTGGGACAATTGGCGATCGCGTTTAATCACATGGCAGACAGCATTAGTGCTTCTGAAGTTTCTTTGGCAAATGAAGTGTCGCGCCAAGAACAGCAAATGCAAGAAGCACGGGTGCTGAGCGAAATTACGGTACGAATGCGTCGATCGCTTGATCCGAGCCAAATTCTTCAAACCGCGATCGACGAAGCTCGATCGTTTCTCAACCTCGATCGCATCCTGGTTTATGAATTAGAATCCTGCGTAGTCAATGGAACGGTGATTGCAGAATCAATCAAAGCTGAGAATCTTAGCTTGATTCATAAAACGATCGCATCTCCATTAGGTTTAGATCGGTTTGAGCAATACAGCACCCAGTCGGTTTGGGTCGTCAAAAACGCAGCGAAAGAGATGGACGATCGCTATCGTCAACAGCTTGCCCAACTAAACATCAAAGCTGAAATTGCGGTTCCGCTCAAACAAGAGAATCAAATTATTGGACTCGTCTGTGCTCAAAGTTGTCAACAGGAGCGCGATTGGCAAGTCTCCGAAATCAATTTCTTCGTGCAGCTTGCGACTCAGATTGGCTTTGCCCTAGACCAAGTGAAACTGTTACAGGAACACCAATCCGCTGTGCAAACCGCCGAAGATCGTAAGACTTCGCTTCAGCAGCAAATCATTCAACTTTTGGGCGAAATTCAAACGGTGTCTGCCGGAGATCTCACCGTTCGCGCTAATGTCACCGCGAATGATCTCGGAACCGTTGCTGATTTCTTCAACGCCGTGGTTGAAAATCTGCGCGATCTGGTTCTGAAAGTGAAACAGACTTCTGCTCAAGTCAACGATTTGCTCAACCAAAACGAGGAGGAAGTCCAGCACTTAGCAACTCAGGCGCGTCAACAAGCCCAGGAGACGACCCGCACCCTTAATTCAGTAGAGCAGATGACGTTAGCGCTGCAAGCTGTTGCCGATCGAGCACAACAAGCGGCGATCGTCGCTCAGAATGCTGCGAATGCCGCAAAATCTGGAGAAACCGTGATGGATTCGACCGTGACCAGTATTTACAATCTCAGAGCCACGGTCGAAGATGCAACCCGCAAAGTTAAGCTCTTAGGAGATGCTTCTCAGCAAATCGGGCGGGTGGTTTCGCTGATCAGCGATCTTGCAACGCAAACCGATCTGCTTGCCATTAACGCCAGTATTGAAGCTACTCGCGCTGGAGAGCATGGACGTGGCTTTGGCATTGTCGCGACTGAGATCGGGGAGCTTGCGTCTCGATCGACCACGGCAACCCGCGAAATTGCCGCGCTGATCCAAACGATTCAGGAACAAGTCACCGAGGTTGTTGAAGCGATGAATCGGGGCGCGACCCAAGTGGTCGAAAGTGCCCACTCAGCCCGCAACGCCAAGCAAAGTCTGATTCATGTCGTGCAGGTTTCTGAGCAGATGGATGGCTTGACGAACTCGATCGCGCAAGCAACGGTTTCTCAAACTCAATCGTTTCAGTCTTTGACCGGCCTAATCAAAGGTGTAGCGGAAGTCTCAACGCAAACTTCTGATTCGTCGGTGCGAGTGTCGAGAGCGCTGCGGCAAACTGTGGATGTGGCAGAGCAGCTACAGGCTTCGGTGGGAATGTTCAAGGTGCAAGGGGCCGATCTCGATCCTGTTTGAGTGGTGAGTGCTAAAAGGAGTGGGGGCTAATACTAGATCTCCAAATCCTCGTTACAGATCTTACGTAAAGGCGCGATTCATCGTGTCTCCCGCTCCTCGCATCAAATAGGCTCATAAACCATTTGCGGAACTAATACCCCATCCACTCGAATCTCCCCAATCCCCAAGAATCGCAAGCTTCGCTCCACGGAGTGTTCGCGCTTGACCCTTACAATTCCCGATCGCTCAAGTTCCAGTGCAATCTTTTGTCCCTGACACCAACGTTTCGCGATCGCACTCTCCAACACAACTTCTGGTAAATGGAGCAGCACTGCTTCTGGCTCAATCAGAGGACCAGGCAGCTCCTCGATCGTAGCGCTGTCCTTCAACTCAAAGCCGCTGCTTTCGGTTCTCAGCAGCTTTGCTAACGTTGCCCCTGTTCCTAGTTGCTCTCCCAAATCACGAGCGATCGAGCGGATATAAGTTCCGCTGCCACAAGCGATTGCTAAATCAAGTTCGGGAAAATCACCCGCTCTAAAATCCAAAATCTTCAGATCGTAAATCTCAACGGTACGGGCAGGAACCTCGATCGCTTGCCCCGATCGCGCTAGATCATACAGCCGCTTCCCTTGAACTTGAATCGCACTGTAGTTCGGCGGAATCTGCTGAATCACCCCCTGAAACAAGGGCAATTTTTCCTGAATCTGTTCTAAGCTCAGGTGCGAAACTGCCTGCTGAGTCAGGATCTCACCTTCAAGATCATCTGTTGCCGTCGTTACGCCAAATCGAATCGTCGCATGATACGCCTTATCCTGGCGGAGATATTGCAGCAGGCGAGTAGCGCGACCCAACGCGATCGGCAAAATCCCTGTCGCTGCCGGATCAAGCGTCCCCGCGTGACCCACTTTTTTCAGCCCATAAATTCGGCGAACCTTCGCGACACAATCATGCGAAGTTAACCCAAACGGTTTATTCAGGTTTAGAAACCCATCCACGCGATTATTCTCCGTTTAACTGCGCCACAGTCAATGACTGTACCAGATTTAACCGTAGCGGATCTTGAGACAAGGTACGGGCATAAGCCGCCGAAAGGTAAGGGCGATAGTCCGATCGATTCGCAAGATAAGTCTGAAAAAACGCCAAACCTAGAGCATTCACATAGCGACGGGCAACGTTTGGAGCTTCACCAATCACCTCTGGTGGCAAAGGAACCCCCTGAGCATCGCCTTCTTGTAGGGCAGAAAAATGCGTTCCGCGATCGATCAGGGCTAAATATCGCTCTGGCGCTTTCAGCCAGGTAAACGGCTGGATCTGCTCCGGCAAAGCAGGCGCAACCGTATCGGCATTGCCCGTAATGATCATCGTTGGCGTTTCGATCTGCGCGATCGCCGCTTGTCCAAAGACGCTGCTCGCAATCGGGTTAATCGCAATAATCGCTTTCACCCGTGAATCGCTCAAGTTATAAGAGATCGGCGGCAGTGCTCCAGCGCGGCATTGCAGCAACAGCGACAAATTCAGCGTTCGATCGATTTCGGCGGGCTGACACGATCGCTGGAGTTGCTGAAAATTAATCGGCGCACCCGCGAGCGCCATGACCGTGTACCCCCCAAAAGACTGCCCCAACAGACCGACCTGCTTGATATTTAAGCGCTGATAGCGCGAATCGGTGTTGGCTCTGCGCTCTAGCTCATCTAACAGATATTTGATATCTAGCGGTCGATCAATAAACTCACTCGGACTCGTCACTTCATTGACCGTTCCACCAACCAGCGCTTGAAGCTGTTTGGCATTACTTCCCGGATGTTCGGGCACTGCCACGGCAAATCCATGTGAAGCCAAATGCTCTGCAAGATAGCGAAACGTGCCCCGATCGGAGCCAAGTCCGTGTGAAATGACCACCACCGGAATTGAGGCGCTCAACGGCTGCCGACGGGCAACGGGCAAGTAAACATCAACCGGAAACACCCGCTCTCGCCCTAAAGCCTGCACAAATCCCCGCGATCGATCGACCAATCTCAGCGCTTCCTTTTGAAATCCATAAGCGCCTCGAACTGACAAATCGGGAATCGCGCCCCCTGGTAACGGTGTAGCTTCTGTATTAGAGAGTTGGGCAATTGTCTGCGTTGCCCGGTTCGTTTGATTAATCAAATTTCCCAACTCTCCCGCAATGTCTAAACTGCGCTGTAAATCAACTCGCAGTCCGCGCGTTGGAAATTTACGCAGCACATTCAGCGCGGTTAATCCCTCTGGATCTGCCGATGCCAGAATTAAGGCAGCCCGAATTGCAAAAAAACCAGTATCGCGAGAGTCTGGCTGGATAATCTGCCCTAAGCGCCGTAATAGAATCTCCCCTTGCTGCGTGTAGAGAAACTGCGACACCGCGATCGGAGTCAAATCTGCCCGTGTCAGTAATGCTTTTCGGAGTGTTTGCAGTTGTTCAGGCGTGACATACTGCGAATAGACATAAAGATCGCTGTCCAATGTACCCGTGCGGGCATAAGCTTCAAGCGACGAAACTGAAATCGATCGCTCCAAGATTCCATACGTCAAGAAGACACGCTCAGCCCCCCAGACCGGACGACTCACAACAGAGAGCGACATCCATCCCCCGATCGCACAAAGCGCAACCTTTAACCGCTTAAACTTTCGCATCTTGACCACGCGCTGGGATTCTACCTAGTCTTGTCTGCCTCATTCTGGCGCACAGATAAACTTGCGACAAGGCAAATTACCTCATACTTTGGCAAAGATCTCCCTTCTGACTAGTAGTAAAATTGGTGCCTCTGATTTAATTAAATTAAATCCAAAAATAAACTGCCTTCTGGAAAACCTTCTAAGATGAAGGAAATTATTGAGTTGCGATCGGTGATCACACCCTCAGATTTAACCGTCCCGATTGCGACGCTTCCTCATTTTCTTCTGTACGCAGCACCATGACAGCATTTTGGGATCGTTTGCTTGATTCAAGCTCCTTTATTCCTCACGGACACTGCTATCTCTGGCAAACTGGGCTGGTGTGGCTTCATATCACAGGCGATGCGCTAATTGCACTGTCATACTACTCAATTCCGATTACCCTGGTTTTCTTTGTGCGGCAGCGTCGCGATCTACCGTTTGGGTGGATTTTTCTGCTATTTGGAACTTTTATTATTGCCTGCGGAACAGGTCATTTGCTCGACATTTGGACGTTGTGGCACCCGGACTACTGGATTTCAGGCGGCTTAAAAGCGGTGACTGCGATCGTTTCAGTCCTGACTGCTGTAGAACTTTATCCGCTGGTTCCCAAAGCGTTGGCATTGCCCAGCCCAACCCAACTTGCTCTCACCAACCAGGCACTCCAAGTTCAAATTGGAGAACGCCGTCAGGCTGAACTTGAACTAAAGCGCTATCAAGACCAACTTGAAGAATTAGTGGCACAGCGTACTGCTGAACTGACTGCAATTAACCAACAGCTTCAGCAAGAAATTATTGAGCGCCAGCGCATTCAGGAAGAACGAGAATTGCTGCTGCAGCGAGAACAGCAAGCGCGAGAACAAGCAGAGTCTGCCAATCGCGTCAAAGATGAGTTTCTTGCGGTTCTGTCCCACGAACTCAGAACCCCGCTCAATCCGATTTTGGGTTGGACAAAACTTTTACAGCGACAACAGCTAAAACCAGAGAAAGCCGCGATCGCGCTTGACACGATCGAGCGCAATGCCAAGCTACAAGCGCAGTTAATCGAAGACCTGCTGGACATTTCTCGCATTATGGGCGGAAAGTTAACCCTCAATGCTGCTGCAACCGATCTAAAGACGGTGGTGCTTGCAGCGATTAGTACCATTTCTCTAGCGGCTGAAGCAAAACAGATTCAGATTGAGACCCAGCTTGAAGCAGAGATCGGACAAGTTCTAGGAGATGCCGGACGATTGCAGCAGGTGGTGTGGAACTTGCTCTCTAATGCAGTGAAGTTTACGCCTAAAGGCGGTCGAGTTGAAGTGAGCTTAACTTGTCAGACGAATCAGCGCTCAGATTTTGCTACCATTACCGTCCGAGATACGGGTAAGGGGATTGGGGCGGCTGCGCTTCCCCATGTGTTCGATCGCTTCTGGCAAGAAGATAGTACCAATACGCGTGAATTTGGCGGTTTAGGGTTAGGGCTGGCAATTAGTCGTCAAATTGTGGAGCTTCACGGGGGCATTATTACTGCCGAAAGTGCAGGCGAGGGACAGGGAGCAACCATCACGGTGAGATTGCCCCTTTGCGCTACAGCCGCAGACGTAGCTCCAAAACGATCGCGCTCTGAAGAAAATTCGACTTTAGCAGGGCTGCATATCTTGGTGATTGACGATAGTTGTGACTCTCGCGAGTTTACTGCATTCGTTCTGAGTCAAGCAGGCTCGAAGGTGACAGCGGTTGATTCTGCGAAGGCCGCTCTGAATGTGCTGTCTAACTCTTGCCCAGATGTGATCGTCTGCGATATTGGATTACCCGAAATGAGCGGCTACGAATTCATTCAACAGGTTCGATCGCGTCCAGTTGAGCAAGGGGGTAGAGTGGTAGCAATTGCCCTAACTTCTTATGCAAGTGACAACGATCAGAAGCGAGCGATCGAGTCTGGATTTCACCAGCATTTATCTAAGCCGGTTGAACCGGAGCGCCTACTTAAGACGATCACAGCAGTCCGCCAGCCCGTTGGGTAGAGGCTCTATTAAAACCAAATAGAGCGATTCGGAGAATGGACAGAGAACAGATTGCGACTTTCGATCGACATCGATTTCGTAATTAAGTTCTATAAAGATTCATACAACCAAGCTTTATTTTATTTTTTGCTTGGGAGTATTACTTGAGCTAATTTTTAGTGATACGATAAACCCCCGAATCTTAATTTCATCAAAGGTTATCTAGATGACAGTTTTATTATCGGAAGTCAACGAGCAGACACAGACGGAAGAAAGCGACTCCTGCTTAGTCCGCTATCTCAAAGAAGAGTTAGCCGTTCCGGACGAGTCGATCGAACTGGCGATGCGCCATTGTGAACAAGAACGCGGAACGTTACCCATGGTGCTGTGGCGCTATGGATTCGTTTCGATCGACCAACTGAACCAAATTTTTGACTGGATGGAGCGCTAGGTTACTGCTTGCTCATCTTGTTCAAGAGCCAAAGCGAGGTCGAAATGGCGACAAACTGCGCCAAAATCACATTGATGCTTGCTTGCACCACAAGAATGTCAATGGGTTGAATGAATTTTGCCGGATCGACGTTGACAAAACCTGCAAACCCCTGATTGACCGCTTTGCCAAACAGCAAACCGACGATCGCCTCTGCTCCCAAGAGCGCTAAGAGAGTTCCCGCTAAACTTGCAATCAATCCTGTCCGAATCGTTTGAATCGCCTCCGCTTTTTTCGGTCGAGCTGCTGCCGCTCCATTCAGCCGCCGTCCGATCACCACGTATTTCGTCAACGACCAGAACATATTGAAGCCTAAGACCGCGATTCCACCGATCGTCAGCACGACCCCAACCCCGGTTCCTGGATTGTTGGCGGCTGGAGTGCGAGTGGAAACGGCAGCAAACAGCAAGATCGCACTTGAAATCACGGCCAGCACCAACTGAAACCAAAAACTAAACCAACCCGCAAATCGGAATGTGCTTGCAATTTCTCGAAGCGTGGGGGAGTCAGATTTTGCCATAACAGATCACACAGAAGCTAAATCCAGCTTATACCAATTTATGAGTAGGACAGGCGATTGCAGCACTTCAATCCGGTCAAACCCGGATCGTGTTGCAGCAAACATTCAACCGGATCAGCCTTTACGGTAGGATGAAACTTATGCCTACTCTTCTTATTTCGGGAGTTCCACACGCCTACGAGCTGACGGCTCCCACCTCAAACTCTGTCGTTCTAGTATTCATTCACGGCTGGATGCTGAGCCGCAATTATTGGCAACCTCTGATCGATCAGTTGTCATCGGATTATCAGTGTTTGTCTTATGATTTGCGGGGCTTTGGTGAGTCCCAACCGCGAGATGCGGCTTGCCTGCCCGCTGTGGACGATCGATCTGGTGGGGCAGTTGCCGTCGCCACGCAGAACGCGATCGCGCAGTATAGTCTGCTTGCTTATGCGAGGGATTTAGGAATGCTGTTGAAGCAGTTGCAGATTCCTGAAGTTTGGTTGATTGGGCATTCACTCGGCGGCTGCGTGGCGCTGTGGGCAGCCGACCAAATGCCGGAACAGGTTCGAGGCGTGATTTGCCTGAATTCTGGCGGTGGCATCTATTTGAAAGAAGCGTTTGAGCGGTTTCGATCGGCAGGTCAGCAGATGGTGAAACTGCGCCCAAAATGGTTAGCGCAAGTGCCGTGCCTGGATTTAGTGTTTCAGCGGGCGAATGTGGCGAGCGTGATTGAACGCTCGTGGGGTCGGCAACGAGTGATCGATTTTGTTAATGCGGATCAAGAAGCTGCGATCGGGACGTTATTGGATTCGACCACGGAAGCCGAGGTGCATCGTTTACCGCAAGTCGTGGCGCGGTTATCACAGCCGCTCTACTTCATTACTGGGTCGAAAGATACGGTCATGGAACCGAAGTATGTGCGTCATTTAGCTAGTTTTCATCCGCTATTTGGCGATGGAGCGGACAATGTTCTAGAGCTTCCCGATTGCGGTCATCTATCAATGCTAGAGAAAACCGATTCTGTTGAATCGCACATTCGCAGCGTTTTGGAATAGCTTTGTAATGATTAACGGCTTGTTTCTATAGCGATCCTGTTTGAGAAGTTTATGTCCTAATCGCCGCTTTTCAATTGCCTCGTTCCATGTCACACTACCGCTTGGTTTGATCTTAGATTTTGATCTTGGATGTAGAGTGCATGGACGATCAGATAGAGATGCCAGGGAAAACACGATCGCTACTCTTGGAGCGATGTTTTGTGATCGTTTGGGTGCTTGCATTAGGTGGAATTGCATTTTTTAATCAGTTGGGCAGCATCGGACTGGTGGATGAGACAGAGCCGCTGTTTGTGGAGTCAGCGCGGCAGATGACGGTTACCGGAAATTGGATTACGCCGTATTTTAATCAGGTGACTCGGTTTGATAAGCCGCCCTTGATTTACTGGCTGATGGCGATCGCATTCAAAACGGTTGGCGTAAATGAATGGGCAGCGCGGCTGCCCTCTGCGATCTCGGGAACCGTTTTGGTCGGTTTTTGTTTCTATACGATTAGGCGATTTGTTCCATTGAGAATTGCACCGTACTTGGGATCGGCGATCGTTGCGTTTAATCTGATCACGCTGTTCTTCGGACGGTTGGGCTACTCGGATATGTTGCTGAGCGCTTGTTTTGGTGGATCGCTGCTGGCGTTTTTTTTCGGCTATGTGAGATCAGATCAGCGCTGGTATCGGGCGTTTTATGGGCTGATGGGGCTGGCAGTTTTAACGAAAGGCCCGGTTGGGGTCGTGTTGCCGAGTGCGATCGTGCTCATCTTTCTATTCTGGGCGAGAAACCTGCGCGGAGTGCTGCGCGAGATGAAGCCGATTCAAGGAACAGGAATTTTTCTGTTGGTGAGTGTGCCTTGGTATTTGTTGGCGTATCTTCAAAACGGGAATGCGTTTATTCAATCGTTTTTCGGGCTGCATAATGTTGAACGCTTTACCAACGTGGTGAATCAGCATTCTGGCGCTTGGTACTATCATTTGGTGATTGTGCTAGTTGGGTTTTTCCCTTGGTCGCTTTGCTTGCCTGCGGCGATCGCTCATGCGATCAGGCAACCCAAATGGCAACAAGAACCAAGATCACAGCATCTTGGAAAGTTCGCGCTGGTATGGTTTGCGGTTGTGCTGATCTTCTTCACGATCGCGGTTACAAAATATATTACTTATACCTTACCGCTATATCCCGCAGCAGCGATTCTCGTCACATTATGGTTCGTGCATCATTTTTCACAATCAAGACAGTCCATCCCGGTTAAGGCTACCGTATACTTTAGTATTGCTATTTCTGTTGCTGTTGGTGTTCTCATTTTTTACAGCCCAAATTGGTTAAATCGTGATCCAGCTATGCCAAATTTGGGATTAAGAATGCAGCAGTCTGGATTGCATCACATTGGCGCATCCATTTGGATTACAGCCGCGATCGTTGGATTAGTTTTAGCGATTCAGTATCGATTGCGCTGGTATTGGGCTGTGAATCTTGTTGCTTTTGCAGCATTTATTCTGTTTTTTATTACTCCTGCGGTCAGCATTATTGACTCAGTTCGACAATTACCGCTGCGCCAAATTGCTCAAGCGACGATCGAGGATCGACGACCGAACGAACCGATCATCATGGCAACCGATGCGTTTGAGAAACCGAGCTTAGTGTTTTATACGCAGCAGCCAATCACCTTTCTCAATCGCGCTCGGATGATTCAGCCATATTTACAGAAGCTGCGGAAAGAAGGAAAAACAACATCGATCGTGATGATCACCACCCCAACCGCACTGCAAGAAGGAAATGTGAAACCAAATCAGTACCAGCCGCTTCAACAGTATCGTCAGTATCAACTTGTGCGCGTTCCAATTCGTTCTTCAAAATAATTCATGAAATCAGTACAAAAATGGTGGGCAGAGCCAACCAATCGGCAAGTTGCTGCAATTCTAATCGTGGGATTCCTGTTTCGCAGCTTTATCGCGTTTTGGCTGCCACCTGGATTTGATGAAGCGTACTACTATATTTACACTCAAAATCCTGCTCTGAGTTATTTTGATCATCCGCCACTGGTTTCGTTGGTGAGCGCGATCGGCATTTGGCTAACTGGCGAAGTCTCTCAATTTACAATCCGCATCGGCAGCTTATTGCTGTATCCGTTTACGTTGTACTTTCTATACCGTGCAGCAGTTCATTTATTTTCAGTTCGAGTTGGATTGCTGACGTTAGCGATCGCGTCGGTCATTCCAATTTTCCAACTCGGATTTGGCACCTTTACGCTACCCGATTCACCGCTAATGTTTTTCTGGACATTAACGCTCTGGGTGGGAGCGGTTGAATTTTTTCCTCGCGATCGCACAGTTTACATTCCCTCATATCGAGTTGCACTCATCGGGCTACTTGTTGGATTGGCTTGCGTTGGAAAATACCACGGATTTCTACTTGGATTTGGCTTAATTGGATTTTGTTTGACCAGCCGGCGGCATTGGGCAGTGTTTCGATCTCCGTGGACAATATTAAGCTTTCTACTATTTTTAGTTGCGTTCTCGCCTGTATTGTATTGGAACAGCCAGCACGATTGGATTTCTTTTACATTTCAGGGAAACCGTAGTGTTCCAAATCGTTCCTTCAAATTCTCTAAAGTAATTGATGTTGCGTTTGCAGCCTCGTTGTATTTATTTCCTACATTTGGATTACCACTCTGGTTTGTTAGCATTCAAGAAATTATTCTAACCGTGTCGCGGAGGTTTTCAAACTCGATTCACTCTTTCGTGTTGTGGACATCTGCGCCTGTATTCATCATCTTTACGCTGATTGGTGGTTATCAACAGATTTTACCCGGTTGGACAATGCCAGGATTCTTCTCGGTTACGCCACTACTCGCTTGGTACGCATCGAGGTGGCGATCGTCGGTTCTAAAACGCTGGCTTGTGGGTTCAACCCTTGCGATCGTCGCCCTGCTATTGTTTGCGCTGTCTCACGTCACGCTGGGAACGCTGCAAAAACCGGGACAATACGCGCTGTTTGGGGGATTCGTTGCGCCGCAAGACGATCCTTCGGTTGATCTGATGGACATTCTGCAACTGCGGCGAGAATTTTCGCGATCGCCTCAACTGCTCACAGCATTGAAAAATGCCGACTTCATGTTCAGTAATCGATTCCACATGGCAGGGCACACGGCGATGGCACTCACGCCACTCTATTCGACTCCGATGACTTGCTTCGATCGCCGCGACTTGCGCGGATTCGCCTTCTGGTCAACTGCAGAACAATGGCTGGGTAAAACAGGACTCTACATCACTGCCGATAAATTTCAAACCCAAGAAGACTCTGCGGCGGAATATGTCCCGTATTTTGAAAAATTTACCAAGCTAGGGGAAGTAGAGTTGCGCCGAGGTGGAGTGGTGATCGATCGGATTCATGTGTTTCAAGGGACGAACTTGCTAAAACCATTCCCGCGTCCTTACTGAGTCAAAATCATTACGCCATATCTTCATGTAGCAATATAGTAATTTAGTCTATTTTCTTAACTTGTCTAGATGGCGTAATTACCCTATGGCTAAATAGCAGTTCAACTGCCCTAATTAGCATAACCCTCTCACAAAAGGTTAAATTTATGCAATATCTTGTGAGCGAACAAAATTTAAATCAGAATTTTTTTGATCCAGCTAAAACGCAAATAGGATAGGAGATATAAGAAATTCTACGTATCTGCTCTGGGAAAATCGTATCCAAAATAACTTGCAACAATTTAACAATCGGGTTAATCTCTTCATCGAGACTTAACACCTAGGAGAGAGACGTAATGCTGAACCCAACTTCCAGCAAAATCGTGCAAACCTTGGCAATGTCGGTGGGCATTGTGATTGCCGGAACCTTTGGCAGCACGATTCAAAGCCAAGCTCAAACCGTACCTTCAGGTGTGTCTACCTCTCAAACGCTTGCGTTTCAGATTGCTCAGGGAATTCCGATCGCAGAAATGGAACGCATGGTCTTTACTCGAATTAACCAGTACCGCGCCAGCAAAGGTTTACCCGCAATGATCTGGAACGATAGCATTGCCAAGCAAGCCCGTGAACACAGCCGCAATATGGCGAAAAAAGCAGTTCCATTTGGTCATCAAGGATTTGAAAAGCGCGCAAAAGCAATCACCAGTAGCATTCCAGCGCGGGCGACAAGTGAAAATGTGGCTTGGATTATGAGCCGCCGCGATCCGATCGGGCAGGTTGTAGAAGCTTGGATCAAAAGCCAAAAGCATCGGGAAAACATCGAAGGAAATTTCAACGTAACCGGGATCGGCATCGGCCTCAGCGCAATGGGAGAATACTACTTTACGCAAGACTTTGTGCGAAATTAAGGTGCAAATCTGCATCAGGTGTAAGATACGTGAGTTGTAAAATCACTTGCCTCACCTTATGCAACCGCGTGAATTTCACCTTTGTGATCGCGATCTTACTTCCGAGCTATTGGAGCAGTATCAGTCAGCCACCGTGATCGCAGTCGATACCGAAACGATGGGGCTTCTACCACACCGCGATCGCTTGTGCTTAGTACAGTTGTGCGATGAGTGCGATCAAGTAGCGGTTGTCAGAATTGAGCGGGGACAAACCGAAGCACCAAACTTGAAGCAACTGCTTGAAGCGTCAGACATTACGAAAATCTTTCACTTTGCGCGATTTGATATTACGACCTTGCGCCATCACCTGGGAATTCAGGTCACACCGATTTTTTGCACGAAATTAGCAAGTAAGCTAATTCGCACCTATTCCCCCCGTCACGGCTTAAAAGATTTGATTCAAGAATTAACGGGGGTGGAACTTGACAAGAGCGCTCAAAGCTCCGATTGGGGTAATGCCATGAATCTTTCTGAGGCACAGTTGCAGTATGCGGCGAATGATGTGCGCTATTTGATTGAGGCGCGATCGAAACTGATTGAAATGCTAGAGCGCGAGGAACGTTTGGAACTTGCGGAGCAGTGTTTTCAAGCATTGCCTGTGTTTGCCCAGCTTGATATTCTGCAATATCAGAATGTGTTTGAGCATTAAAGGAACTCACATTAAAGGAGTTTGCTTCCTGTAGGCTCCGGAGAGCTTCCTTAAATCCCCGCTAAGGTGTCGGACTAGAACTCGGAGACGCAGCCGGATTCGGTGCAGCAGGCACACTTGGCGGAATCTTATCTGCAACGATCAAAGCTTCCATGACCGCTTTGACGATCGGCGCTGCTACTGTCGAACCAAACGCATCTGCACCCTTCGGTTCATCAATCACCGCTGCCACAACATATCGAGGCGCATCGATCGGGAAAATACTCACAAAACTGGTAATCTTCGCACCTTCGATATATCCACCCGTTTCTCCAGCTTTTTGCGCGGTTCCAGTTTTACCGCCGATGCGGTAGTTGGGAATTTGCGCGGCTTTTCCGGTTCCGTCTTGCACCACCGATTCCATCATTTTCAGCACGGTTTGCGCGGTTTGCGGTGAAAAAACTGGCTTGGGTTGAGGAGCGTTCGCGTTCCAGTAAGGCTGCCCCTTTTCATCAAATAAGCCTTGAACCACATGAGGCGTGAGCAGCTTACCGCCGCTTGCTAAAATCCCGTGCAGTTGCACCAGTTGCAGCGCCGTAATCGAAAAGCCTTGCCCAAACGAACTGGTCGCCGCATCGATCGCAGACTCGGTAAAAGCCTTTTTGTCTTTGATTTGCCCCGTCCCTTCAAACGGCAAATCGCTTCCGGTCGGCTGCCCTAAACCTATTTTTTGTAGCCAGGAATAGTAGGTGGATCGAGACATTTGCTGCACGATTCGCACCATGCCGACGTTGCTGGAATGCTCCATAATTTGAGTGATCGTACTAGGCCCTCTTGCACCGGCGCTGGAGAAATCAAAGTTTTGAATGGGCCATCCGTCTACCTGAATTGCCCCTTCATCATTAATCACTTGGTCGGGTTTGATTGCTCCTGCCTCAAGCGCGATCGCCACGTTCAAGGGCTTAAACGTTGATCCCGGCTCATACAAATCGGTTAACGCCCAGTTTTTGAACTGCTCAATGTTTGCTTTATAGAATTCATTCGGATCATAAGACGGAGCAGATGCTAGCGTTCGGATTTCGCCTGTCTTGGCATCCATCGCGATCACTACACCACGCTTAGCGTTGAATTTTTTTAGCTGCGGCTGAAGGGCGGCGATCGCCGCTCTCTGGACTCGACTATCGATCGACAACTGCAAATGCAAGTTGTCCATCTGCAAAAATCCCCCCGGAAGACGATCGGGCATCATTACCCCTGATCCGGTGCGGCTCAGTCGCACAGATTTCACTGATCGTTCAAGCAAATTCTTGTGGCTGTATTCAACTCCTGCTTGCCCGATGCGATCCAAATCCAAATACCCAACCACATCGGCTGCGAGGGTTTGCTGGGGGTAGAGTCGCTGCTGCTGTTGTGCCAGTTCCAAGCCGTCAATCTGCAAAGATTGAATGCGATCGGCTGCCGATTCGGGCACGGCGTACTCAACGCGAATGCCGCTCTCGCCCGCGCTGAATCGTTGCAGCAAGTCCCCCGCAGGGATGCCCAGAATTGCAGAGAGTTTCGTTGCAATTTCGGTTTTCGGCTCCTGAAACGCGATCGGGTGGGCGTACAGCGTGTAGACCGGACGATCGATCGCTAAAACATTGCCGTTGCGATCGGTAATCGGGCGACGCGGGATAAAGGGACGCAAAAAAGTAGTTTGTTGAGCGCGTGCCTCTTTAAGCAATTTTGGTGACTGATAGACTTGCAGCCGAACCAGATTGAGTGATAAGAGTCCTGTTGCACCCACCAAGATTGCCCAAACGAGAAATAAGCGACGAACGCTCGGTTTTGCTTGCGCTGTGCGAAACCGTTCGATCAGTTGAGTCTGACTTACAGCTTGTAGCAGTCGATCGCGCAGCTTCTCGATCATCGGCGGCAGACTCGCTCCACTCGCAAAACGGGCAGTGTTTGAGGGGCGGCGGGGTGAGGAGGTAGGCTTTCCTCGGTTTGGCATGACTAATATCCTAGAGGGGCAACAGGCGAGGATTGCGAAGAAGAAGCAACGGGTCTTTCAGGACGGGGCGGAGCAGCTTTAATAAAAATGAGGCTATCGGGATTTTGCGGAACCAAACTTGCATCCGGGCGATTCGATTGAGTCGCGATCTGATTTTTCAGGACTTCTCCGTTTGCTGTGATCTGGCGTTCATTGCGACGCAATTGTTCCAGCTTGCTGTATTCTTTGCCCCAAAGCTGCTGAGTGTACACCGTCCATCCATAAACGGCAAGTACCGTACCTGCTAAACCAAACGTCACTAAGATCGAAACTCGCTGAGTCAGGAGCAGCGATCGCAACCATCGGGGAGGTTTGCCTGACTGGGGTAACTGCCGCACCGATGTCGCGGATTTTTTTCGCTTAGACTTGAGTGCCGCTGCCATACCGCCCTCACACCTTGATAGTTTGCCTTGATAGTCTGCTTGAGAACGATTCATTGTCCTCAAGCGAACATTGTATCGGTAGTTTTAAACTATGCAGACGAAAGACTCTAAATTTTGTCGTGTCATGCGATCGGGAGTACCACTCGGCTCATAAT
Organism: Leptolyngbya sp. AS-A5; assembly: GCF_039962495.1. Lineage (NCBI taxonomy): Bacteria > Bacillati > Cyanobacteriota > Cyanophyceae > Leptolyngbyales > Leptolyngbyaceae > Leptolyngbya > Leptolyngbya sp. AS-A5. The sequence goes on from NZ_JAMPLL010000017.1 coordinate 34,077, forward strand.
TCGCCCATCATCCAGCTTGTAAAGATTGAATTCTGATCCCATTTGCTGCATGAGTGACCGACAGATTGCGAGATGGAGTCCGGGCGGTTTGTCGAGCGTGGACGGAGCGAGCAAATCTACGGCTCGTCCGGCTTCAAGGTCTTCGCAGAGTCGCGGCTCGATCACACCATCGTCGGTAATGGCAATTTCCATCCACTGAGCGCTGATTTGCCGACACCAAATATCAATACGTCCGCCCAGATTTGCCCGTTGACAAGCAATTAGCAGCAGTTCGTACAGGACTAATTCAAGCTTAGTAATGTCTCCGTAAATCATCGGATTAATCTCGTGATGCACTTGTGACCAGAGTTGGCGCTGCTTGAGCAAGTGATCGACGCGATCGAGCGCTCGTCTGACCAGTCCGATCATTTGCACCGTTTCGTTTCTGATTGTCAGTTGCCATTGTTCATCGCGGATCACATGACGCACCGGATCGATCGTGGTATCGATTTGCCGTAGCAGTTGAGCTTGTCGCGCATCACCGAGGGGCAGCTCAGCTAGTCGAGAAACGCTGAACTTGACTGATCGATACAGATCTTCGAGCCGACGATGCTTGTACCAACTGAGGCGCTCTAACCGTTCGCGATCGCGCTTCAATGCTTCGGACACCATTAAATGTCGGCGTGACCAGGCAAACTGAGCGACCAAGGTATTCAAAACGGTGAGGTGACGATCTAGCCATTGCCGCTCTAGCCGATCCGCCACCAGGACAACCGCAGTGGGTTCATGTTCGGGCGCAGTTCTGAGCGTGATTGCTAAGATTTGACCGATTCCAGGAGCGTTCAACCACTGCCGGGTTTCGATCGGAATCTCATCGATAGAAACGGAGAGAATTCCGTCGTGAGCTAGGACGCGCTGAAGAAAGGTATCCGTCTCGATCGAGACTTTCAGAATGGGGTCGATGTGGAATCGACGATCGTTGTTAGATTGCACCACTCGTCCGATTCCCCGACCTGCTGCCCAGCCGACTAGAACTGCCAAGGGTGCTTCTAAAATTTGCGCGATGTATTGTAACGCCGATTTTTCTAGCAAATCTAAATGCTGCGTTTGTTGAATCGTATTCAAGCCCCACTGAATCGTCTGATAGATCTTGCGCTGTTGGTCGTTTTGCTGCTGCAAGCTCCATTGCCGGAGAACAATTCCCACTTGCTGAGCGGCAATCTTGGTAAACTCGCCTTCGCGCTGTGTCCACGATCGCGCCTGCTCATGCGCCAAAATCAGCACCCCTTCTACAGCGTGTCCGAGAGTCGTGCTGCACACCAATAGCGATCTCACTCCCAGTTCTAAAAGCGGAGTTCGCCAAGCTGCAAAGCGGAGATCGTCTGCTAAATTCTCGATCGCGATCGGGCTCGATTGTTTTTCTAGCATTTGCCAGTCGATCGGGCTGAGAGAGCCAAACCAAGCAGGCAGCGGTCGTTTATATTGTGGCTGGGTTTGATAGCGCACTTCAAACGCATCGCGATCGGAGTCGTAGAGCAAAACGACCACGCGGTCGATGCCTAATCGCTGATTTAACAAAGTTGCAGCATTTTGAAAGGCAGAAACTCCATCGCCTGTGCTGTAAATTGCTTTAGCAATTTCGGCAGTGAGGGCTTGATCGAGTTTGACTTGGGCGATCGTGTTTTCCATGCCTTCGAGGGGCGATACCACCCCCAGTAGCTGCGCGGCTGCTCGCATAAACCGTTTATCTTCGTCTTGCCAGCTTCGGGGTTGGTCGCTTTCTGCGGTGAGAAATCCCAATAGCTCGTTCTGGCATAAGATAGGAGCCGCAATCAGCGATCGCGCCCGAATGAATTCCATCACTCGCACGGTGATCTCCGCTTTGGTCAGGCTGATGGATTCGCCGATTGTAATCACTTGATCGGCTTGCAGCGCTTGATAAAAGCTGCTCATTTCCTGCACGGTTAGCCCGGATGCAGAATCGATCGAGCGAGTTCCTTTTTGATTTGTGGCTCTTCGCCAAAAATAGCGGCGCGTCGGTTCAAACCAGTAGAGGCTCGTTCGCGCAGGCTGAACAAACTGCTGGACTTGCTCTATAACGCGATCGAGCCGCTGTTCAAAATTAGGGAGCGATCGCAGCTCCGAGAGCATTGTTAACATCGGACGATCAACATGCTTAATTTGTTGTCGCTTCTGTTCTTGTTCTGCGGCTTCTAGCGTTGCTGCAAATTCTCCTAAAACGATCGCGATTAGCGATTGTTCTTCGGGTCTTGGAAAGCTTCCCCATAGTTTTGAGCCGACGATCGTGACCCCATAGCATTGATTCTTGAGTGAGATCGGGAAAATCATCGCGCCTTGAATGTTTGCTTTTTCGGCAAATTTGCGCCACTCGTTTGCCCGTTGTTCTTCACGCAGATCAGGAAAGGTGAGCGGTATTTGCTGAATGACGGCTTGTTCGAGAATGTCGCCTGGAGTGAGGATGAATCGTTGTTTGAGAAAGGGTGCATCTCGCAGCGGGCTTTTCCCTCCTTTACCAGACAAACGATGTTCAGCACGATCGTACAATCCAATCCAGACGAGATCGAAGGCAAAGCAGGTATTGAGATAGGCGTAGACAGATTCGATCGCAAGGGTATCGCCCTCACGCAGATGTTTGAGAACGCGACTGAGGGCGATTAAGTGTTGTTCAGATTGCGTTGTCTCTTTCGAGTAACCCATGTATCAGCCGGAGGATAGCGCACAGGAGCGGCGGGATTTGCCTACTCGTTTGATAGAGTGCCCGGAGATTGTAGGTTTTGCACGAGTGCGATTGGATGGATACAGTCGCGCAGCGAACCCGACCAAAAATGCGCTACTGTATCGATGCTCTCTTGTTTTAATTAAATTCTTCCTGTGTCAGATTTCTATCGATCGATTCTTCGTCCTGTTCTGTTTTCTGGTTTGAATGCTGATCCGGAGTGGCTGCACGTTCAGACTTTACGATCGCTCAGTTGGATCAATTCGTCGAACTGGCTGCGATCTCGCTTAAATCATCTGTATGGATTTGACTCGCCTCGATTGTCGCAGTCTCTTTGGGGTTTGACGTTTGCGAATCCGCTCGGTTTAGCAGCAGGGTTTGATAAAGATGGCGTGGCGGCGAATGTTTGGTCGAGTTTTGGGTTTGGATTTGCGGAATTGGGAACGGTGACGTTTCATGCTCAGCCTGGAAATCCACAGCCACGCTTGTTTCGTTTGGTCGAGGATCTAGCGGCACTCAATCGCATGGGATTTAACAATCAAGGAGCCGCTGCCCTGCGATCACGCTTGGAACAGCGAAGCAAAGGAATTCCGATCGGGATTAATCTAGGCAAGTCAAAAATTACGTCACTGGAGGCTGCCGCAGAGGATTATTTAGGCAGTTTTCGATTGTTAAAACCCCTGGGCGATTATTTTGTCGTGAACGTCAGCTCTCCGAATACGCCGGGGCTGCGATCGCTACAAGCGACCGATCAGCTAGAACCGATTCTGTCGGCGCTACAAGACGAGAATCAATCCGAAAAGCCTTTGCTTGTCAAGATTGCGCCTGATTTAGAGTTCGAGGATATTGCTGCGATCGTAGATTTAGCTCAGCGCTTTCAACTATCTGGGATCATTGCAACGAATACAACCATCCGACGCAATGGACTGAAAACGCAAATGATCGCCGCGACTGGCAATCCGATCACAGAAGAAGCAGGCGGAATTAGTGGCGCTCCAGTGAGGGCACGATCGACCGAAGTGATTCGAGCCATCTGGAAACAAACTGAGGGAAGCTTGCCGATCATTGGCGTGGGTGGCGTATTTTCTGCCGAAGATGCTTGGGAAAAGATTACGGCGGGAGCGAGTTTGGTTCAGGTGTATACGGGCTGGATCTATGAAGGCCCAACAATGGTCAGGCGGATTTTGCAGGGATTAGAAGAACGGTTGGAGCAGTCCGGCTTTGAGAGTTTGCCAGCGGCGATCGGTTCCTCGCACAATCTTGCGATTAAAGAGTAATCCTAAAGAGCGATGCGGGGATCAATCACTTTCCGAATAGTGAAAAGAAAGTTTTGCGATTGCTCTGTATGAAAACCGCGTTTCTGATTTTTGGCGCACAACGCAGTGGAACATCGGTAACGAGCCACATTTTGTCGGAATTTGGAGTTAATTTTGGCTCGGATCAACACTTTATCCAAGGTGGACATAATCCGATTTTTTTTGAATTGAAGTGGGTCAATGATGCCAACAATCAACTGATTCAAACGTTGGGTTATCGCTATATCGATTTTTTCTTACCCATTGAGCAAGATTTCGAGGACGATCGCTGGCTTGAACCCGAAGAAAATCTACAGACCAAAATTGCTCAAGAATGGGGTGAGACTGCGACGATCGGACTCAAAGATCCGCGCTTCTCGCTCACTTTTCCGCTATGGCAGCGAGTTTTATCAAATGCAGGCTATCAATTAAACATCATTCTTGCGTTTCGCTCTCCATCTAGCTTTCTCAAATCCAATCAAGCCTTGTTTTACAACTGGGAAGGCTGGGACGTAGATAGACATCTGCGCTTTTGGCTGCAATTAAACTTAGCGGCGACGTACTTTACTCGCGATCTGCCTGTCTATTTTCTTTGCTATGAGGATCTGATGAACAATCCCGGCAAGGAAACTGAACACTTGGCACAACATTTTGGGCTGGATTCGAGCTTGGTCGATCGTGCAGCAGCAGTGGTCGATCGATCTCACTATCATCATCAAACAACAACTGAAACGGGTGTTGCGCTGATCGATGAGTATTACCAACGGCTGCGATCGCGCACTGTTTCAGCAGACGACTATCTAAACTACCGCAACACTACTTTATCTCTCGCCTAATTTGACATGCTGCAAAACATCGATACCTTAGAGTTAGCCAAACCGTACATTGCTCAGCAGGGCTTAACGGTTTGGTTTACAGGATTAAGCGGTGCAGGTAAAACCACAATCTCTCAAGCCGTTTGCCAACAATTGATTGAACAGGGCTTAAAAGTTGAACATTTAGATGGGGACTTAGTACGCCAAACGTTGACCAAAGGATTGGGATTTAGTCAAGCCGATTGTGAAGAGAACATTCGCCGCATTGGGTTTGTGGCGCATTTACTGACTCGAAACGGTGTGATTGTGTTAGTTTCTGCGATTTCGCCTTATCGATCGATAAGGCAAGAAGTTCGATCGCAAATTGGTGCATTTATTGAAGTGTTTGTTGATGCGCCTTTAGCGGTTTGTGAGCAAAGAGATGTGAAAGGACTGTATCAACGATCGCGAAATGGAGAGCTCCCACAGTTTACTGGAATTGATGCACCGTATGAAGCGCCTTTGAATCCGGAGGTCACTTGCTCGACTGCGGAGGAAACGATCGACCAGAGTGTGACCAAAGTGATGCAGGTGATTTCTAGATATCAGGCGAGTTCAGCAAGTTTCTCGGCTTCGGTTTGAATGGGTGATTGCCCCCTAAATCCCCCAATTTGGGGGATTTAGGGGGCGAGGGATCTCAGCAATCACAAACCAATCGACTTGTGTGTACAGGGTAGAAGGGCTGGGAATGAGGGCGAATCGCCCCCCAACGCAGCGAGAAATCTCATCAATTCAGCAACTCTAAGCCTGACTATTCCAAGCCTGTGCTGCATCGTTAATCGCTTGATCTACAGTTTTCTTACCCAACATTGCCGCCTGAAGATTCTCGTAAATCGTCTGCTGCAACGTCTTGATATTTTTAACCACCGGAATCAACACCTCCGCTTCCTTAAGCTGCCCTGCACTGACGATTCTGGCTTTATCGATCGCATTCGCATTCGCGGGTGCAGCCGTGAAGTAACCATCTTGTGCCGCTTGAATTGTCGAGGGCAACACATTCGCAGCTTTAGCAAATTCAAGCTGATTGGCATTATTGGTCAAAAACAGCGCAAACTTTACAGCAGCATCTGGTTGATCCGTATCTTTTGGAATTGCGATATTCATTACGGCAACGTTCTTCTTGCGAGTATCGCCCGTAATTTGCGGAGCAGACTGCGAAGCTTGAGCGATCGTCGGTGCGTTTTTCGCGATCGACTTGAGGAATTCTGCACCCGATGCCAAAATCGCCGTATTGCCCTGCTGATAGAGATCGATCGCGTGTCGATGTCCTTCAGTTAAGACCTCTTTTGGCATCAAACCATTTTTGTACATATCAACCCAATACTGAAATGCCGCTTTACCTTGAGGCGTATTAAATGCCGCTTTGCCCTGAGCATCGACTAACTGAACACCCATCTGCACAAACGATTCCATCACTTCCCCAGAATCATTCGGAACAACTGTGGCAAAGAACGCATATTTTCCAGTTTTTTCCTTGATTTGCTTTGCAGCTTGAGCCAGTTCTGCATAAGTCGCAGGCGGTTTGGAAATGCCTGCTTTCTTCATCAAATCCGTGTTGTAAATCGCAACTCGCGTGGTCAAATACCAAGGCACACCAAAGGTTTTACCATTCAGCGTACTCGCTTGCCAAATTCCCGGAAAATACTGTTGCTTCACGTCCGCCGGAATTTTCTCATCGAGATTCATCCACGCGCCCCGCTCAGCCAACTGAGACGCAAACCCAGGATTAAGATTCACCACATCTGGAGCCGTCTTCGCCGCCACAGAAGTCAAAATCTTGCGCTCCATCTCTGCCCAAGGCACGTCTGTCCAGCGAACTTTTACGCCCGGATTTTCTTGCTCAAACTTTGCAAACAGTGCTTTGAAATAGTTATCAAACTGTGGACTCAGTTGCATCGTCCAAAAATCAAGCTGACCGTCCGCCGCTCTTTGTCCGTTGGGAGTCCCACTGCCGCAACTGACTAGCCAACTAAGCACAACTCCCAAAATCGTAAATATCGTAAACGTTTTCCAAGTTCTAATCTGACGCATGAATCTACACAATGTCTTGCAGTGTAGCTCAGTTTACCGGATCAATTGCTCAACTCCACATTAACTGCCGCACCGGGATCTCAATTACGAAAGTTGCACCCCGCTTTGAGGGACGATCGCAGCTTAATCGTCCTCCATGCTGCTCAGTCACAATCTGATAGCTCACAGATAGTCCCAATCCTGACCCTTGCCCCACAGGCTTTGTCGTAAAAAATGGATCAAACAAACGGCGCTGTGTTGCCGCAGTCATGCCGATGCCATTGTCTGTAATCGAAATTCGCGCCCACTCGGTTGAATCTGACTGTTGAAACAGCACTGTTTGCACTGTAATTTCTGGAGTAAAGTCAATTTCTTCTGCAAGCCAGCGCTCATTAATTGCACCGATCGCATTAGATAGCACATTAATAAAGACTTGATTCAGCAAGCCTGCGTAACATTGGATCTTTGGTAGAGCGCCATAGTCTTTGACAATCTGAATGGTTGGACGCAGTAACGGACTCCCGCAAGCTCGATTTGACTTTAACAAATGCTGTAATAACATCAATGCACTTTCAATCCCTTCGTGCAAATCGACCGCTTTTAGATCCGCTTCATCATGGCGCGAGAAATGTCTGAGCGATCGCACAATATCGCGAATGCGTTCTGCTCCGGTTCCCATTGAGTCCAGCAGCTTCATTAAGTCGTGCCGCACAAATTCTAAATCCAGGTCTTCGAGTTCTTCGGCAATCTGTTCACTGGGAACCGGATGATCCGCTTGATAAAGTTGAACAATTCGCAGCAAGTCTTCAATATAGTCTTTTGCGTGTTCAACGTTGCCGTAGATAAAACTCACCGGATTGTTAATTTCGTGAGCAATGCCCGCAACTAATTGCCCCAAGCTCGACATTTTTTCATTTTGAATCAGTTGTGCCTGAGTTTTTTGGAGTTGCTTAAATGCAGATTCAAGCTCTTGGGCTTGTTGACGGAGTTGGGCGTCGGATTGTTTGAGTGCAAGATCTGCTTGTTCGCGTTCTGCCTCTAACCGGATGCGATCGCTGATGTCGCGAGCCATTGAAACAACACCCGTGATATTTCCATCTGCATCTAAAATCTGGCTGTTATACCACTCACAAACAATGATTTCTCCATCGTCTCTGAGGTTTTGATTAATGCTGTGAATTTCACCCTGTTGCTCAAACAGCGTTTTAATAATCTGATTGACTTTTGCTTGATCCTGTTCCGGCACCCAACAGTTTCCATTCCGTCCTATTGCTTGCGATCGTGGAGTTTTAAAGATTTTTTCGGCTGCTGGATTCCATTCTTTCGCGGTAAATTCCGGTGTCCATTCGATAATTCCCATCGGTGCGTGTTGAATCAGCATCGATAGTCGTTGTTCTGACTTTAGAAGTGCAACTTCCGCCTGCTGTCGTTCGATCTCGCTTCTGGCGCGATCAATTCTGTCCGCATTGATTGAATCTTCGATTGTTCCGATAACAAAAGGATTTCCGTCTGCATCGTGTACGATCGACTTCACCACTGAAACCGCTTGCGCTTGTCCGTTAGCATCGTGGAGGTAGCCTGTCTGAATCACATCGGTTTCGCGGGTGAAAATGCCTCCATCGTCTCTTAATTCTGCGGAGAAGACGCGATCGGCACCTTCGAGGAGTTGTGCAGCAGTGTAGCGCGATCGTGCGACAAGGGCGCGATTCACAAACACAACGCGAGCATGACGATCTTGAATAAAAATTGGAGCCGCAACTCGATCGAGAACGTGACAAAAACTTAGTGCTGCGGTGGTCTCAATCTCCTGACCAATCATCGTGGAATCCCTGATACACGTCCTTTTTAGGATTCCCAGAAAGGAATTCTATTGCGCCAGCGAGCTGGTTTGCGCTAACGCAAACCCTCCTGCCCAGAACAGAGATTCAGGCGACAAACTTTCAGTATTAGCTAAGGAACAATCACTGCTCCAGTTTTCTCATCAAACAAGTGAATTTTGTCGATCGGCACAAACAATCTCAAAGCTTCACCGAGCCTGACGGTGCGATCGGGAGTCATGCGAACCTGTATCGTGTCTGACTTATCGGCAAGTCTTACAGAGAGAACCGTTTCATGCCCCAAAGCTTCGACTAAATCAACCGCAACTAAAATAGTTTGCTCATTAGAATCGCTCACACTCAGATGCTCAGGACGAATACCCAATGTAATCATTTGACCATCGTAGCGGCTGAGCGCTGATGCCCAGTGATTCGGGAGTGTGAGTTGAAATAGAGCATGATGCAAGGTCAATGGAGCGCGAACTTGCATCGGAATGAAATTCATTGGGGGCGATCCAATAAACTCAGCCACGAAGCGGTTTGCAGGGTGATTGTAGAGTTCTAGCGGTGTGGCAAGCTGTTGAATCTGTCCGCCGTTCATGACGGCAATGCGATCGCCCATTGTCATCGCTTCGGTTTGATCATGCGTGACATAAATTGTGGTGGTTCCTAACTGACGCTGAAGTTTGACAATCTGCGCCCGTGTTTCGGCTCTGAGCTTTGCATCTAAGTTTGAGAGCGGTTCATCCATCAAAAAAACTTGTGGATTTCGTGCCATTGCTCGACCGAGTGCAACTCGCTGTTTTTGTCCACCTGAGAGCTGTTTTGGTAGGCGATGCAATAGTGGCTCAATTTGCAGCATTTGTGCGACCAGCTTGACTCGTTCTCGAACGGCGCGTTCTCGATCGCTGATGTAACGCATTCCACTGGGTAAGTTTCGCGTCGCTCCAACCGCTAAATTTTCTGTCCAATTTGCATTTTTTCCGTCTAACTTGGTGCGTCGTAGTCCAAACGCCAAATTATCATAGACGCTCATGTGTGGGTAAAGCGCGTAGTTCTGAAACACCATTGCGATATCGCGCTCTTTCGGTGGCAAATCGTTAACTACGCGATCGCTCACTCGAATGTTTCCAGCAGTGAGTTCTTCGAGTCCTGCAATCAGTCTTAACAAGGTGCTTTTGCCGCATCCTGAGGGGCCAACTAGCACCATAAATTCACCGTCTTCGATCAGGAGATTAATCGATCGCAACACGGCTGTATTTTCGCTTTGATCGCCCTTTTGATAGGATTTGTAGACGTTTTCGAGAACAACTTGAGCCACAGTATTGCCCTAATGCGTAGAAGCAGTTTATCGCATTTGCGGCAATGCAGAAATTCCCCAAATCCGCACCGTTTTATCTTCACTCCCGCTAACAATTAAAGATTGATCTTCATTGACGGCAACGGCTGTAACCAGGCTTGTATGTCCCTGCAATTGACAAACTTCCCGCCCTGCCTGCAAATCCCAGATTTTAATTGTGTTCTGACTGCCGCTAATGAGATAGCGATCGTCATTTCTCGCCACGGATGCAATTTGCCTTAATTTAATCTCGGTCGGCTCAATTTCTTGACCGTTTTTCAGACTCCACGATCGTACCTTGCGCTTTGCTCCTTGAATCATAAAAATATCAGCTTCGGGATCAATCGAAATGGTGTAAACAAAGGTATAAGCCTGAATGCTAAACATGACATCTTCAGCCGCAATGTCCCAAACCTGAATCAATCCCTCTCGGCTCGCACTAATCGCAATCGTGCGATCGTCATACCGTAAATGCTGTGTTGCAACTGCGATCGCTGTAATTCCAGTGTTGTGTCCTTTCAGTGCTGCTAAACATCCAAACAATCGATAGTGCGGATACGATTGCAGTAGTTCTGGATAAGGTTGCAACAATGTATAAGCAACTTTTTGAACTGCGATCGCCGAATCATCTAAGGCTTGAACTAACAGATCTAACCCTGCTGCTGTGTGTTGAATTTCTTGCAAGGCTGCAATTCGTTGATCGATGCGATCGCTCTTAAGCCGTTGCCGAATGCCGTCGATTCCTCCCAATACAGCGCTACCCATCACCGGACGGGCGGAATTTCCTAACACTGCATCAAATTCGTTCGGGAACTGAGACACGCTGAATCAATGGGATGCTCTCTCTAGTGTGCCGGAAAAGCAATTTTTTGACTGTGGTATATTTGAACTAAATTCCGCCGCGATCGTTCATATGGTTGCTACTCGCTCTCAGCAAGAAATTATCGAACAACTCGATTTGATGTTACGCGCTCGATATCCACTGATTTACTTAGTCGGAGTCGAAGAGGACTCGATCGAAGCCGTTCTTCTACAAGTGTGCCAACAATCCGAGCGGGAATTACGATGCTGGGATATTGTGCGCGGTTGGGACGATAACGGAGCAGACAAAGGATCAGCGATCGCAGCCCTTGGACGCATTGCCAAAGCTTCAAATAATCAAGCTGCAGTTTATGTTCTGCGCGATCTTCATCCGATTCTCAAATTTCCGCTACAAGCAACGAATGCTCCGATCGTGCGGGAGATCAAAAACCTGGCGCGTGACCTGAAGCGCAGTCGTAAAACCTTGGTACTCACAAGCCATTCTCTTGATGTGCCACAAGAGATTATCGAAGAAATGACGGTAATCGACTTCCCGCTCCCTGATGTAGAAGAAATTGATGCGCTGATTGCTCAGATCGTTGTGGCGGAAAAGCTCAAACTCTCTCAACTGGGTCGCGAACAATTGGTAAAAGCTTGTCAGGGATTGAGTCGCGCCCGAATTCAGCGAGTATTAGCCAAAGCGATCGCAGCCAAACAACATATCAGCGAACAAGATATTGATAGTGTTCTGGAGGCTAAACGCCAAGCGATTCGTCAAACTGGAATTCTAGAATTCTTCACCACCCAAGAATCACTCAAAAGTGTGGGAGGTTTAGACAATCTGAAAAAATGGGTACAAATGCGCCAGGATAGCTTTACCGAAGAAGCAAGGCGCTACGGCATTCCGAACCCAAAGGGTGTTCTACTTGCAGGCATCCAAGGTACAGGAAAATCACTGTCTGCAAAGACGATCGCGCACGAATGGCGCTTACCTCTATTGCGGCTCGATGCGGGTCGATTGTTTGGCGGACTGGTCGGGGAAAGCGAAAGTCGAGTGCGGCAGATGATCCGAATTGTCGAAGCGATCGCGCCCTGTGTGCTGTGGATGGACGAAATCGATAAAGCATTCGGCAACATTAATGCAGGCATGGACGGAGATTCTGGCACCAGTCGCCGTGTGTTTGGCAGTCTGATTACTTGGATGCAGGAAAAAACGAGTCCGGTCTTCATTGTTGCTACTGCGAACAATGTTCAAATTCTCCCGGCTGAACTCCTACGCAAAGGTCGCTTTGATGAAATTTTTTTCCTCAATCTGCCAAATGAATCTGAGCGGCGCGATATCTTTCGAGTCCATCTTCAGCGATTACGACCCAGCCGACTCCGCGAGTTCGATTTAGCGTTACTCGCTCGTCAGACTCAGCAGTTTAGCGGCGCAGAAATCGAGCAGACGATCGTCGATGGAATGCAACGGGCTTTTAGTCAGGGCAGTCCCGGCAACCGTCGCGACTTTACAACCGAAGATATCGTGCGGGCGATCGAAGAATCTGTTCCCCTCGCTGCGATCGCTCGTGATCAAATCAATGCCCTGAAACAATGGGCTGCCAATTCAGGAGCGCGTCCAGCTTCACAGGATATACAGTTGATCGAAGAGTTACGCGCCATTACTCGCCAGCGTGGAATTGATTTGGAGATTGAATAAATGTCACACTTTACGACGATTAAAGTTGAAATCAAAGACGGCGAAGTGCTACATCAAGCCTTACGCGAACTCAGATACAAAGTTGAGCAAAATGCACTTGTGCGAGGCTATCAAGGCAATAAAACTCAAGCAGATTATGTCATTCGGCGATCGAATGGCTACGATCTCGGCTTTCGACGCGAAGGCGATGAATACGTCCTGATTGCAGACTTCTGGGGAGCGAGAATCAATCAAACGCAATTTATCAATGAAGTTCAGCAAAAATACGCCCACAAGCAACTGCAAAAGACTGCCGCAGAGCAGGGATATACGATCGAAGCTGAAGAAGTCCTAGAAGATGGAACTGTGCGAGTCGTCGTCGGACGCTGGATTTAAATAGCTTGAGTGCCGTTGAAATCTAATCTCAACGGCACTCATAGATTTACAAAACTTCAACAATCGCGCTATTCAAACTCACCGCTTGATTTCTCACCGCACTCCAGGCAATTTGGTGCGCTTTCGACTCCTCCCCATACCACTGAAGCGCAGAGTTAAACGCTACCCTATAGAAGTGCTGGGCAGTTTCCGACAGGCGATCGCGAACCTCTTTGGGCAATTCGCGATTACTTTGGTACGACATTCAAGCCGCCTCCAGTAATGGGATAATTTTCAAGTATCCCGGCTGTGTGGACAAAACTCACCTGCCCTATGGAATATCTTCAGGATTTGATTTAAGGAGACCACTTTGATCACAGGTACTTTGAAAACCACCAAATCAGATGAAATCTTTGCGGCTGCTCAGAAATTAATGCCGGGTGGCGTAAGTTCTCCCGTTCGGGCGTTTAAGTCGGTGGGCGGACAGCCGATCGTGTTCGATCGCGTCAAAGGCGCTTACGCTTGGGATGTCGATGGCAACCAATACATCGACTATGTTGGCACTTGGGGGCCTGCGATTTGCGGTCATGCTCACCCAGAGGTGATTCGAGCAATCCAAGCGGCGGCGGAAAAAGGAACGAGTTTCGGCGCGCCGTCTTACCTCGAAAACGTCCTCGCGGAAATGGTAATCGACGCGGTTCCCAGTATCGAAATGGTGCGGTTTGTGAATTCGGGAACGGAAGCCTGTATGTCGGTGCTGCGCTTGATGCGGGCATTCACCGGACGCGAGAAAATTATCAAGTTTGAGGGCTGTTACCACGGACACGCAGATATGTTCTTGGTGAAGGCTGGATCGGGTGTGGCAACGCTTGGTTTACCGGATTCTCCCGGTGTGCCTAAATCTACCACCAGCAGTACGCTGACTGCACCGTATAACGACCTAGAAGCAGTCAAACAGCTACTTGAAGAAAATCCGGGTGAAGTGGCAGGCGTAATGCTGGAGCCGATCGTCGGAAACGCTGGATTTATTCCCCCAGACCCCGGCTTCCTTGCAGGCTTGCGCGAACTCACGACAGAACACGGAGCGCTGCTGGTGTTCGATGAAGTGATGACCGGATTCCGTATCGCTTACGGTGGAGTGCAAGAGAAGTTTGGCATTACCCCGGACTTAACCACATTGGGGAAAGTGATCGGCGGTGGCTTACCTGTCGGTGCTTATGGCGGTCGGCGCGAAATCATGGAGATGGTTGCTCCCGCAGGCCCGATGTACCAAGCAGGAACGCTCTCCGGCAATCCGTTGGCAATGACGGCGGGAATTAAAACACTCGAACTGCTGCGTCAACCGGGGACGTATGACTATCTCGATCGCATCACTTCACGCCTGATCGCAGGTCTACTTGATGTCGCCAAACAAACTGGACATGCCGCTTGCGGGGGTTCGATTAGCGGAATGTTTGGCTTCTTCTTTGCCGAAGGGCCTGTTCACAGCTATGAAGATGCGAAAAAATCGGACTTGTCAAAGTTCAGCAAGTTTCATCGCGGAATGTTAGAGCAGGGGGTTTACCTCGCTCCATCGCAGTTTGAAGCAGGCTTTACCTCGCTGGCGCACACCGAGGAAGATATCGATCGCACAATTGAAGCAGCACGATCGGTGATGTCAAGTTTGTAAGCTTTCTACTGAAATGCAAAAGCCGGAGGACTTACTTCTTCCGGCTTTTTTTAGTTTTTTAGCAGTTGCAGCCTTTGTGTCCACAGTCACCATGCCCGCTTGGATGTCCATTTGCACAGGCTTCGCTGCAATAGAATTTATCGTCTTTCTGAACAGCGCTATCAGTTAAGACGATGCACAGGCAAGGTTCACAAGCGCATTTCATTTGGGTTACGGTCGTCATCTTATTTTCTCCGAATCAGTTGGCTTGATTCTAACATCTGAATGCTTGTTCAGATATTACAAACTTCTACATAAAGCAGATGGCTTCAGATATTCATTCAAATAACAGAAAATCTTAAATTATTCCAAACAATAGATTCTTTGAAATGTGATCCTGCATACAGTGAGCAAAGCGAATTGATTTCCTAGTTGTAGGAGAAAGGTGTATGTGTGGCATTGGTGGTATTTTCCAGCACGACCCAGCAAGACCGATCGATCCTGCGGTTTTAATCGCAATGGCAGCCATTCAATCGCATCGAGGGCCAGATGGCTGCGGCTGGAAAACGATCGACGATCGCGGTGTCGGTTTCACTCATGCCCGTTTAGCCATTATTGATTTAAACGCCGATCGTGCTCGTCAGCCCTTTGTGTCAGAAAATCAGCAAATCATGATCGCTCACAATGGCGAATTCTATGACTACAAACGCATTCGAGCAGACCTGACTTCACGCGGCTATCAGTTTAAATCCAAAAGCGATACAGAGCTATTGATGCACTTAACTCACCGCTTCGGATTAGAAGGTGCATTACCTCATCTGCGCGGAGAATTCGGCTTTGCAATCTATGAAAAGCAATACGATCGACTCACATTAGTACGCGATCGCTTTGGCATTAAGCCCTTGTTCTGGACAATGACTCCAGAAGGGTTGGTGTTTGGTTCTGAGATTAAGGTCTTATTTGCTCATCCCGCAGTCAAGCGTAAGATTTCATCACACGGACTGTATCATCAACTCATGCAACTCATGGTTCCGGGAACGACTGCATTTGAGGGAGTTCACGCAGTTCAACCGGGACAGATGGTGATTGTTGAGCGTCAAGATGGAGAACTGAAGGTTCGCACCAAAACTTACTGGGATTTGAACTTTCCCTTACTCAGCGATCGTACCCAACAATACGACGACGAGTATTACATCGAAACGCTAAGAGAACGCTTTATCGAAGCAATTCAACTCAAGTTAGAAGCAGATGTTCCGGTGGCTTGCTATCTATCGGGTGGAATTGATTCTTGCACAATTTTAGGAATTGCTGCCGCCTGCCAACAATCTCCGGTGAAAGCGTTTACAGTTGGATTTGACAATCAGGACTATGATGAAACTGAGATTTCAAAACAAATGTCGCAAGCGGTCGGAGCCGATCAAGACATTGTAATGACGCGGGGGGGCGAACTATACGATCACTTTGCTCGCGCAATTTGGCACACCGAGCGCAGTATCTACAATACGTTTACGATCGCCAAACTGCTCCTGAGTGAGCACGTCCATAAAGCTGGATATCGCGTTGTTCTCACGGGTGAAGGCTCTGACGAACTGTTTGCCGGATATCCTCAACTGCGATTGGATATGATTCGTCACGGCATGAATGATGCCACTCCAGAGGAACGCGCCGATCTCGAAGCTTGGCTACAAGAAAGTAATCGATTGTTCCAGGGCAATCTACTAGCTCAAAAAGCATTAGATGATCCAGCCCTAACTC
Organism: Leptolyngbya sp. AS-A5; assembly: GCF_039962495.1. Lineage (NCBI taxonomy): Bacteria > Bacillati > Cyanobacteriota > Cyanophyceae > Leptolyngbyales > Leptolyngbyaceae > Leptolyngbya > Leptolyngbya sp. AS-A5. Next base: position 50,365 of record NZ_JAMPLL010000017.1, read on the forward strand.
AGTTAGTTGGCTTCACGCCGAGTTGCTTACAGTCCTGGTTATCAATGGGGGCACAAGTTCCTGAATTGTTGCACCCGGAGCATCGCGCTGCAACTGCGAACTATTCACCTGGAGCAGCGATCGCTACCGCCCTTGATCCTGCTCAAATCTCCGATCGACATCCGCTTGATAAAGTGCAATACATTTGGATCAAAACTCAGTTTGAATCACAAGTTCTGGGATGGGCAGGCGATCGCGTAGATATGGCAAACTCAATGGAAGCGCGTCCTCCATTCTTAGATCATCATTTAGTTGAATTTGCGGTCACACTCCCGCCATTGATGCGTTTTCGCGGCAAGCGAGATAAATATGTGTTGCGGGAAGCAATGAAGGGACTATTACCGCAAGCATTGTACGATCGCCAGAAGTTTGCGTTTATGGCTCCTCCTTCGCATACGGATGTGGAAAAGCAAAGAGCATTGCGATCGCTGTGTGATCTGTATCTTTCAAACCGAGCGATCGCAGATGCAGGATTGCTTGATGCAGAAGCAGTGAATCAAGTGCTGCAACGCCATGCTGATCCGAACACACCGCTTTCTGCACGAACTCAGCTAGATGGCATTATCAATCATCTATTAAGTGTTCAGATGTTGCATCAGCAGTTTGTTGCGGCAGATATTCCGAGATTGGCAAGGGAGCGGTCGCAGCACTTAAATTGGCGATCTCAACAACCTGTCCTCTCCGGTGTCAGCTAAGGCGAATGCAACGAGTTTCTCGCTTCGGTTCGATCGGCTTCTTGCCCCCTAAATCCCCCACAAGTGAGGGACTTTGAAAGCCGGAAAACTTCTTAAGCTTAGGGAATTGTTCTTCTCTAAGTCCCCTAGAATGGGGGATTGAGGGGGCGACCCGGATTTGACATCGGAGCGAACGCTTCCCATCGAACCCACATTCACAGAGTTGTGCGATGACCTCAAACATACATCAAAGGGTCTGGCAAAACGCCAAACCCTGAAAACTGTAGTCACTTAGTTGTATGTGTAGCTGAAACAAGAAGTAACAAGTAAGGTGGACAAAATCGCAAACATTCTAATCAGCATTCACCATACATTCAGCCAAATCAGGCTGTAGTTTTCATTGAACTTTAGCTTGCCTCAAATTGAACCATTAAACTGAAGTGAAAGAGACAAATCTGAAAGTAATTGAAGGTTGATCGTAGTTTCGCCTTTTAGACTTTGCGAGCGATTAAAGCAGGAGACACAGGCTTTAACCTGACTGGGAAGAAGGGTTTCAACTTCTTTTGTGTCTTGAATCTAAAGTAGCACTCCCATCTCAGTTCGGCTCACTCAATTCACTAATGTTTACAGCGCTTTACGGACTGCAACGATCGCCCAAACTAGCGTAAGATTGCTGCCCAAGTTGCACCCCCAACCACCCCATCAACCGCTAACCCAAACTTCGCCTGTGCTGCTTTTACCGCTGCTTCAGTTCCAGCGCCAAACACCCCATCAACTTCTCCGTCATACATGCCGATCGCTCTCAATCGACTTTGTAATCCTTGTACTGCTTCACCTCTCGCACCCCGTCGCAAAATCGGAAACGCTCCCGTCGGTGCAGGCTCAGAACGAACCGGACGTGCTTCAGGAGTCCGAGGCGCTGGAGTCAGCGTCGTAGGTTCAGAAGTGGGAAACAAGCGATTCCAAGTTTCATTCCCAACCACACCATCGGCTGTAATTCCCGCCGCCTGTTGAAAGCGTTTTACGGCTTGATCGGTGCTTTCTTCAAATGCACCATTGACTGAACCTGAAAAATATCCTAAAAGTTTCAAAGTGCTTTGTAGCTCAGTCACCGTTGCGCCTTGACTTCCAACTCGGAGAATCGGTCGAGTCTGCGTCCATCCAGGCACGCTCGTACTCAGCACCAGCGCAATCGAAATGATCAGCGATCGAACAGTCCGCATAGACAAGCGAGAATAAGGACGAATCATGAGACGCGATATCAGGGGGTAAGGTTGCATCGAACGGATTGAATCTGCCAAAAAACCAACCAAGTCAGCGAAGATTTTACACTAGGTTTCGAGAAATAATCATGCAATCTGCCCTTCTCTATCGATTTCAAGCCGCAATGATGGGGGCGCTAATCGGCGAAATGATCGCACTGCAATCGCTGAGTCGGGTTCCTGCTCGTCGATATTCGCTCACTCAGCTCATGCAGTTTTACGCGGAGTCTTTGATTGCTCCGGAGCGAATCGAAACAGAAAACCATCCGATTTTTCGAGAGCCACTGACAACGGCGGAATCTGCGATCGCGCTTCTGCCTGTGTTCCTGTTCTTTCACGAAGACTTTCTGAAGCTGAGGCAGAATGCTCAGACTGTTCTGAGGCTGTGGCAGAATTCTGCGGTGTCGGAGTTGGACTTACTGGCGATCGGATATACGTTCTCGCAAGCTTTACTCGAATCGCTCAATCCTCGCCGCCTTGTCACTTCGATGTTTGAAGTCTTGTTACCGCCGCCTGAAGGAGTTCCTAAGCTCCAGCGGCTTCAGCAGGTCGAAACGATGGTACAGCAGGGCATTGGACTTGAAGAGGCGACTCAGCTTATTTTGACGCTGAGTGATGCCACGCTGGGAGATGCTGCCGTTGCGTTAGCCCTGTATTGTTTTCTCAGCACGCCAGGAGACTTTCGCTTGTCGGTTCTGCGATCGCTACAGATCGGGTATCGGACTCCAACGGTTGCCGCACTCACTGGGGCACTTTCTGGAGCGTATAACAGCACGATCGGGCTTCCGTCCGAATGGCGCATAAGTGTTCCACAACAAGCTGAAATTCAGCAATTGTCTCAGCAACTGTTAGCCAGTTGGTCAGGAATGTATGTGGTTAGACCGAGAAATTTTGCAGTTGCGGCTCCTCAAGTGATACGGCGTTAACTTGCTTTTTTCTTAGATTTTTTGCTATTTGCGGTGAGGCTAACAATATTCACATTCTCAGCTACAGGATGAACTAGCCATTCCTTTTTGATTAGCTCCAGTTTGACAACAGAATTCGCATTCTCAACAAACTTAAGAAACTTGCCATACCCTAACTTGCTGTGATCAAAAGTTGGATCTTGTTTCAGCATTTCTGCTTTGAGTAAGGGAAGCGTTGTTGGCGTTTGAAGACCGGAAAGCGCTTGCTTTAATAGTTTGAGTGCTTGGGCTTGAGGATCAACTACTGTTTCCAGCATTTTATCTGCGTCGATGTAGATAAAACGATCGCAACAATTTTGCACCGTTCGACTCAGAACCGATTCTCGACCAATTCCGATCGTTCTCTTACCGAGTGATTTCAAGCGTCGAAACAATGGCGAAAAGTCAGCATCGCTGGTTGCCAGCACAAACCAAGAAATATCGGGCGATCGTGCAGTCATCTCCATGACATCTACAACCATCTGAATATCAGCAGCATTTTTGCCTTTAACGGGATGGTAAACGTGAACAAGTTCAAAGCCCAAGTTAATCAGATCCTCTTGGCGACCACTGATCGCTGCATTACTAAAGTCACCATAGGCTCGTTGAATCATCACCTGTCCGAGTGCATTCGCTTGTTGCAGCAAAATGCTTCCCCCTTCTGACTTCAACCATCCGGATAGATTCTCAACATCTAGGAAAATTGCGACTTTGTTTGACATTAGGACATTAGTAGGGGAAGTTTCGCTCTGAACGCCTTTATCATTCCCATCCGAAGCGCGAAATTGTACGGGTGTCTTTCCGCCGAGTTTTGCAAATTTGATCGAGAATAGAAATCGATGCCGTTGGTCTAGATTGCCTTGAGTCAAGCCCCTTCTAATCGCCCGAATCCCCAGGACACTCACCTCAATCGAGCGCGGGCAAGTTTGCGCCAAGCGTTTACCAATTATTCTCAGTTTTTGCGATCGACCAAAGATCCGCAACTTGAATCTGCATTAAAGGCGGAACTCGAAACGATCTCAAGCAATTTGAAGAAGCTCGATCAGTACGTGCTAAGAATTGCGGTGTTTGGTTTGGTGAGTCGCGGGAAATCGGCGATTTTGAATGCGCTGATTGGGGAAAAGGTGTTTGAAACAGGGCCTCTAAACGGCGTGACGCAGGCTCCCAGCCTGGTTACTTGGTCGCCAAGTGGGGGCTTTGTATCTGAAGGACGATCGATCGTGCCAGAGTCTTCGAGCAAGATTCGCATCGAATTGATCGATACACCGGGACTTGATGAAATTGACGGACAAGCGCGGGCAGAAATGGCGCAAGACGTTGCCCGACAAGCGGATTTAATTTTGTTTGTGATTTCTGGAGATATGACGCGGACTGAATACAAAGCGCTCTGTGATCTCAGACAAGCACAAAAGCCGCTAATTCTAGTGTTTAACAAAGTTGACCTTTATCCGGATCAATCGCGCCAAGATATCTATCTCAATCTGCAAAGCTTGGGGGCTAGAACAGGAAATAGCGATCGCTTAGAGCAGCTTTTAACTTCAGATGAGATTGTCATGGTTGCGGCGGAACCCGCACCGCTGCAAATGCGCGTGGAATATCCAGACGGGCGAGTGAGCTATGAATGGGAAAGCCCACCTCCGCAAATTGAGGAATTGAAAGCGAAGATTCTGACGATTCTGAATCGAGAAGGTCGATCGCTCTTGGCGCTCAATGCGTTGACTCAAGCTAGAGTCGCAGAAGAAGAAATCGCGGCGAAGGTGATGGAACTGCGAAACACCGAAGCCGAAGCCTTAATCTGGAAGTTTACCCGCTACAAAGCGATCGCCATTGCACTCAACCCGATCGCGTTTCTCGATCTCATTGGTGGCGCAGTTTCAGATTTAGCAATGATCCAAGCTTTAGCGAATCTCTATGGCTTGCCGATGACGCGTTATGAGGCAGGAAAGCTATTAAATACAATCTTGTTCAGTTCAGGAACATTGCTGCTCGGTGAGATTGGTAGCGGAGTTTTACTGGGAATGGGCAAAAGTGCAGCAGCTTTAGCGACCGGAGTAGATGGCAGTGCAGGATTCTCGGCATTCGCGGGAACGGCTGCTGTTCAAGCAGGCATTGCAGGATATGGGTCGTACTCGGTTGGACGAGCAGCGCAAGTTTACCTGGAAAATGGCTGCACCTGGGGCGCACAGGGCGCTAACACGGTGATTCGCGAAATATTGAATCAAGTGGATGCCAAAACGATTATTTATCGATTGCGGCAGGAACTTTTGTAATATCTGTAATACTTGTAGTATTATAAAAATCTTGAAGAAGTTGAGCAGCGTCCTGTCTCAATTTCCGTTGGCGCTTGGAATTTTTTGAATGTTGTCGGGGCGATCAACCCTCAGCCACACTGGGAGGATGTATGGCTAAATTTTTAGACATTCTCAAATACTTTCGCAACTACTGGAAGATTTCAATTTTCAGTATTGCGATGATGAGTTTGTTCGAGATTATTGACTTATTTGTGCCTTATACGATCGGGCAAATTTTGAATGTCCTGTCGGGGCAGCCGCTCGATCGTGTCTTACAAAGCCTGATCAATTCAACCGCACAAATCAGCCGAGTTGAAGTTAATCAATCCTTTACGCTATCGGTGTTATTGGTGCTAATCGCGATCGTGTCTGTGGTGCGTGCGCCGATTCAGCCGTGGTTAGGTGCCTGGTTTGCTTGGGATACTGCATTTCGGGCGCGTCGTGATAATGCTGGGGAATCGTTAAAAAAGGTATTGACTTTACCATTAGAGTTCTACGACGAGAACAATGCTGGACGGATTGCAGCGCGTGTCGCAAAAGGATTGTCAAATCATACTTGGATCTATCCGGATATGATTTCGCAACTGTTCCCGAAGCTTTTACGGGTGATTGGAATTGTTGCAGTGATTTGGTTTATCGAATGGCGCATCGCGATTTTACTGCTCGTTTCGTTTATTGGTATTCTCGCGTTTAACTTAGTAGGGCTGAAAGAGCTTTCTGACCAAGAAGAACGCTTAGATAAATACATGGAGGATACTGAAAGCCGCACTTCTGAGATTATCACCAACATTAAGACGGTGAAAGCCTTTGCAACCGAAACTTCAGAGCTGAAGCGCCAGCAGCAGAGACTTGATCGAGAGTTCAAAGTGCTGGACTATCGCATTCACAAAGGCTATGTAATGCTGATGATGTATGAGCGCACGATCGTTCAGACTTGTGTGTTCATCTTGTTTGCTTTAGCAGTCTATGCCACAGCACAGGGCAAGATCTCGATCGGTCACTTTACAACGACTTTCACAATATCAAGTATGGCGTATGCGGAAGTACAACCGATTAGTCAATTTGCTGAGTTCTTTGCGCGGCGCTATGGTTCAATGGTTCGCTTTCACGAGTTTATGAAGCTTCCGGTTGGTATGGATGCTAGTAGCCTTGCACCACATCCTGAAGCGGTACCGAAGTATCAGTTCACCGGGAAAGTTGAATTCTCTAATCTGCGGTTTGGCTACAATGTCGATCGACCCGTTCTCAAAAACATCAACTTACTAATCGAACCGTATCAAACGGTGGCATTAGTCGGTCGATCGGGGTCAGGAAAATCAACGCTTGTCAAGCTTCTGTTCCGCTACTTTGAGCCGAATCAGGGCAAGATCTTGATCGATGGTCAAGACATTCGACGGTTGGATATTAGTGGCTATCGGAAGCGATTAGCCATTGTTCACCAAGAGGTTGATATCTTCAATGGCACATTGCTCGATAACCTGACCTATGGCAATCCCAACGCCACAATGGAGCAAGTCCGCGAAGCCTGTCGTATTGCTCAGGCAGAAGACTTTATCCAACAGATGTCAGCCGGATATGCGACGATCGTTGGTGAACGGGGGGTTCGACTCTCCGGAGGACAAAGACAGCGAATCGGGATTGCAAGAGCTTTGATTGTTGATCCGGATGTGCTGATCTTTGATGAAGCAACTTCAAGCTTGGACTATGAATCAGAGCGATCGATTCAGTTAGCAATGCGATCAATTCTGGGAACGAGAACATTGATCATCATTGCTCACCGATTGAGTACGGTGCGTGAAGCAGACAAAATTGTGGTGTTAGACCAAGGCAACATTGTTGAGGTTGGCAGCCACGAAGAACTGCTACAACAAGGCGGACTCTATCAACGCTTGCACTCGCTTCAGGAAACTGGCGAATTGTTAGCTTAATTCCACATAGCATGGGAAAGCTTTTACTTCCCATGCTTGTTTAAGCTGCGTTTCGTTTTTGCCTTAATTGTTGCATCCAAGCTTTTGTTCCATAGATTCCTTGCAGCAGAGCGGGGACGGTTAGATTCACATCTAGTGCCTCCCAATACAAGCCAATGCCAGAAGGAGTAATTTCAATGGTTGCTAAATCCTCTTCAGAAGCATCAGCCAATCCCTGTGCAAGTTCATGAGGAAACATAAAAGTTGAGCCGTCTTTTAGATGAATGACGACTTGACCAGAAGCACGATCGTAATAGGCAGAAGCAGCACGCGGATCTGTGGCATCTACGAGAATTGCACGATCGTAGGCACGATCGAGCTGTGCTTCTAAAGCTGCATCAAGGTTCTCCATGAATTTCTCTCCAAGCTTCTAACAATTCGCTCTGATAGGAAATCACCAGTTTGGGAGGGTAGATGGTCATCTAAATAAATCACCACTCGCAATCCATCTTTTCTATGACCGTTGGCATTCACCTTATTACAATGAGCGTAGATACTCCACGACCGATCGCGCAATGGTTAAATTTCCATCTTTAGCGAGCTTTTCTGTTTTACGCGGTGCGTTCATTGGTTGAGTGATACCTTTCCAATCACCGTTAAAAAACTCATCGGTTGACCAAATTTGATGCGTTGCATAGTTCTGAATACCTTCGAGCAACACTGGAGACTCAGCAAAACCCTCACGGGTAACAGTTGTAACCGGAATTTCGTAGCGGCAAGCCTCAGAAAAAGTGCTATATCCTGGTTTTGTGAGCAGACGACCACACACAGGCATGAGATCAATCGGGCGATAAAAACGATCATCTACTTTGATTAGATTCGGGAAGTCTGGAGCGTTTAGATCAAAACAAAGAAATCTGTAATCGGGATAGCGCATCACGTTTTCGTAGGGAATGCGATCGAGTCCCAATCCGCCAAATGTTGCCAAAATAATGTTTTCTTTCGGAGTTTCAGTTAGATCAAATTTCTCTAAAATCTCTGCGGCATCGAATCGGGGATCAACTCCGGTCAAGCCCACATCTGTAATGTGAGAAAACGCGCTCATGGATTCATGAAATGGCATTCTGAACAATCGATCGCACTGAGCAAAACATTCCCCAATCCAATCTGCAACCTCAATAAATTTGCCGCCCCAATCGCGATAGATAAAGTCCCACCCAAAGTTACTCATCATCCAGCCCGGAACGCCTGCTGCTTTGGCGATCGGAGCCGCTAACGGTGGAATATCTCCCAACACTAAGCCAACTCGATTTTGACGAATAAAATTGGCCTCGCTAGCAATGATTGATCGCTGTTGTTGCTGAATCTGACGGAGTTTCTCTAAGGTTGCCGCTTTATCCATGGTGAGACTATCCCCTTGAATCACACCCACATCAAAGGCGCGGGGACGATGGATAAAATCTCCTGGAATATAAGCTTCCAGCAGCGATCGCGGAGCCGTGGTCACAAGGATTAATACAATCTCAGGATCGAGCCGCTGAATTTCAGCCGCGATCGAAGCGGCGCGGGTGGCATGACCAAAGCCGTGATTGGTAATTGCAAGATAGAGAATTGGTTGAGGCATGGCATCTCGAAGAAACGATCAGAAAACAAGCTTAAGCGATTGAGGCAAAAATGGTACGGCTTATCTTCTGATGCGTCGCAGAACTGTTGTGAATTGGGGAGCAGGGTGTCGGTTCCTTTTCAGCCCCCCTACTCCCCACTCCTTTGAGCGTTCACAACTCAAACAGGATCGTTATATCAACGCGCTGTCAAATTTGCGATCGGAGCCGAGACAATTCCTTGAGCGATCTGCTGGGCGCGATTGATCGGAATTGCAAATCCAATGCCTTGAGTCCCCCGAATAATCGCTGTATTAATGCCAATAACCTGCCCGTTCTGGTTAAGCAATGGGCCACCAGAATTGCCCGGATTGATCGCAGCATCGGTTTGGATATAGCCTTGACCATTCGGCGCTCCAAACGATCGCCCCGATCGCTCAGTGCCACTGATAATGCCAACCGTGACAGTATTATCCAATCCAAGTGGATTACCAATCGCGATCGCCCATTCTCCGGGACGCAGTTGATTAGAATTTCCCAAAGGAACTGTGGGCAAATTGTTGGCTTGGATTTTCACCACGGCAACATCAGCCTGACGATCTTCTCCGACGACGCGCCCTTCAAACTGTCGTCCATCCTTCAGCGTGACGGTGACTCGATTGGCTCGATCGACCACATGAGCATTGGTCAAAATTAATCCATCCGATCTCGTAATAAATCCTGAACCCACTCCGCGTACTACCCGCCCATCGGAGAAATTACCTCCTGCCGTGCGTGATGAATTGATCCGAACGACTGCCGCACCTGTACGATCGACCGCGTTTGAGACGAAGTTGGCATCAGGAGATGCAGATTGAGCTACTACGGGCTGTAAATCTATAAGCCGAGCGGGGGCAAAGTGAGTCGTTGAGATCGCTGCGATCGCGCCAAATGAAACTAACGAAACTGAAGTGATTGATTTTTTCAAAGCCATCATAGCGATTAGAACTTCCTTGATTGAAATTGAATTACTTCGACTGCAACACTTGATTAATCGATGCCAATGCCGTCTGTAGCGTGTCGTTCAAGCTGGTTGCATTGGTAATGCGATCGGTCGGTGAATGATAGTTCGGATCAGAGCCGCGATAGAAAAACAACACAGGGACTCCCTTCGCTGCAAACGACGCATGATCACTGCTGCTATTTGTTAAAGCTGGAACAAAAGTTGGAACATTGGAATTGAGTTGCTTGAGCTGCGATCGTAACTCAGCAGACCCACCGATGAGGAGACGATCATTAATCCCTACCATGTCGAAATTAAACATGGCTGCTAAACCAGACAGAAATTGAGGCTGCACAGAATTTACGAAGGCTCTTGATCCTTGCAAGCCATCTTCTTCGCCATCAAACGCCACGAACCACACTTCGCGAGCCAATGGCGTGTTCGCCAACCGCCGCGCCGTCTCCAAGACCACTGCTGTTCCAGATGCATTGTCGTTGGCTCCAGGAGAACCGGAAACAGAGTCATAATGTCCACCTAACAATAAACGAGGTTGAGTTACACCAGGAAGACGAGCAATCACGTTGCGTCCGGTAATCGTTCGCCGCTCTGTATTTACAGAGACCTGTGCAGATGGCGCGTTGAGTAATTTCGCACCATTACCTTGAGTGATGCCGATCGCCGGAATTGCTGCCGGACTGCTCAGCGTTCCTCGCAGGGGTTTGTCTTCTGAATTGATCACAATGACTGCGATCGCACCCGCCTTTGCTGCGTTGTCTACTTTCTGTGAGAACGGAATTTCACCCCGCTGCACAACCGCGATCGCACCTTTCACATCAATCGATGCAAAGTCATTTGGTCGCCCCACATTGGGAACGACTACCAACCTCGCATTAGCTTGACCTGCGATCGAGTTGTTTAGAGCTTGAGCTGAGGTTGTCTGTCCATTTACAGCAACACTCGAACCTAGATCTCGAAACTTCGGATAGGTAAAGGTCTGCACCTCAGTTTGATAGCCTGATTTGCGATATTCCTCGATCAGAAATTGACTTGCTTGCTGTGCAGCAGGTGTCCCCGCAACTCTAGCTCCAATCTGAGTCAACTTTTGAACGGTTTCTTGAACCCGACTCTCAGACGGCGACGCTGCTTCAGTTGTACTTGCAGCAACGGTATCTGCGGAACGGTTTGCTTGAATTGTACAAGCCGGAAGCGTTGCCAAAATGACAGCAAAAGCTGCATAGATGGATTTAACGGTTTTTTTCATTCGAGTCATGACGACAAAAAGGTTCAGAACGCATCCTCACACCAAATTGATTTTTGAGCGCCACAGATGCTGGCAGCCCCCTAAATCCCCCATGAGTGAGGGACTTCAAGCCAAAGCCGTGTCGAATTCTCAAAGTCCCCCGTTTTGGAAGATTTAGGGGGCGAGGGATCTGTAGCATTAACAAATCAATCTGATATCACACCTACCTTTGCAAAGCGTTTCTTAACGTGAATTCGACACATATCCTTGGCTACGTTTGGATCTGCAGGTAGCCCCCTAAATCCCCCATTCTGGGGGACTTTGAAGGTAAGAGAATCTCTTGAGTTTAGAGAACCGCTTTTCTCTAAGTCCCCCACTCGTGGGGGATTTAGGGGGCAAGAAGCCGATCAGAACGAAGCGAAAAAAACGTCGAACTCACATTTTCTTAAGCTATTTCCTATTGTGCAGAGCGATTATGACAAGGAAATGTCAGAGGTAAATCGACTGGACGGCTTGAGCGGAAGTTCAATGCGGAAAGTTGAGCCACGATCAACCTCACTGATGCCCCGAATCCGTCCCTGATGCGCTTCGATAATTTGCTTCGCGATCGCAAGTCCGAGTCCAAATCCGCCGGTTTGCCGAGTGCGGGCAGTATCTACGCGATAAAACCGCTCAAACACATGAAAGAGATCTGCGGCAGGAATACCGATTCCAGTATCTTGAATCTCCAAAACAGCGTGATTCGACTGAACGAATAAACGCAGTTCAATCATTCCGCCTGCGGGTGTGTATTTGAGTGCGTTCGTGATTAAATTGACGATCGCTTGTTTCAGTAAATTGGGATCAGCTTTGAGCCAGAGTGTTGCTTCCCGAATGTGGCTGGTTAGCTGAAGGTGTTTCTCGATCGCTTGAGGCGTATATTCTTCTACCAATGATTGCACTAACGCAGCAAAATCAATAGCATTCAGGGTTGCTGGATCTAACTTTCCATCTTGGCGTGACAGAAACAACAATTGATCAATCAGTGAACCCATTGATTGGGCAATCACCACAATCTGAGTTAACCGCGATCGCATTTCTTGAATGTCTTCCGGTGGCATCAGAGCAACCTGAGCTTGGCTCAAAATTCCAGCGACGGGAGTTCTGAGTTCATGAGAGGCATCGGCTGTAAAGCGCTGAAGACGATCGTAAGCATGACGTGTCGGTTGCAGGGCGATTCCCGCCAACGTCCAACCAATGACTCCAATCACTCCAAGCGTCACCGGAAGACCAATGCTAAGGAATAATCGCGCTTGATCTAGGCTTTTTTGCAGCGAATCGAGCGGCACTGCAACTTGTAGATAGCCTACAATCCTCGCGCCGTTTTTTAGTGGAATCGTCAACTGCCTTAAAACACTGGCTGGAGATGCGATCGTTCTCCAGCCAATCGTATCTTCTAACCTCAATGGAGAACTTTGATCAGAAGCTTGAAGTCGCCTTCTTCGAGCATCATACAATCGAACATAAGCAAATTGAGGATTTGGAGTCATTGATGGTGATTGGTTGCTGCGGCTCAATTGACCCGTGAGAATCTGTGTTTGCTTCAGCAGGGTTTGATCAAATCGATCGAGTTGTTCATTCACAGTCAGCCCATAGCCGATCGCTGCAAACAGCGTCAGAACCCCGCCCATTGAGAGCGTGTACCAGTAGGCTAAATTCCGGCGGCTGCGGTGAAACATGAGATGCAGTTATCTTGCTTCAGAGTCAATAGAAATCAGTCGATAACCCACACCATACACGGTTTCAAGCCAGTTCTTGGCTCCAACTGCGTCAAGCCGTTGTCGCAGTCGTCGAACCAAGGTGGTGACTGCATTGCTTTCGGGTTGACTACCCCAGCCCCACAAGGCTTGCTCTACCTGATCGTGTGTCACCACTTGGCGCGGATGCCGCATAAAATATTCCATCAACTGAAATTCTCGTCCCGATAATTGCACCGTCGTTTGTTGGCGCTCTAGAGTCAAGGTGTCGAGGTGCAACTGCAAATCTCCCAAACTCAGCGTGTCGCCTTGCCACAACGGAGATCGTCGCCGTAATGCGCGCACCCGTGCCAATAATTCCATCACATCCACGGGTTTAACGAGATAATCATCGGCTCCAGCATCTAGTCCTGTCACTTTATCGATCGTCGTATCCTTTGCAGTTAGCATTAACACCGGAGCCGTCTTGCCTACCTGCCGAAACTGCCGACACAGTTCGATTCCGCTGATTTGAGGCAGCATCCAATCGAGAATTAGCAGGTCATAGGGACGATCGAGCATCAGCGATCGGGCTGTCATTGCTTCAGCGATCGCATCAACAATATGTCCCGCTTTTTCTAGCGCGGCTTGCAAAGGTTCTAGTTGAAGGGAATCATCCTCAACCAGTAGAATCAGCATATTCGCTCCTCAAACTAACTTTCCTATTCTAGAAAATGCTTGAAGATTCACCTCGATAAAGGAATGTTCCCTTGAAAAGCTTACCCAATCTAGGACTTTGGTTTTGGTTGTCGTTACCCCTGCTCGGCATGTTGTTTTGGACAAGCAGTGGTTGGATTGTCGATCGGCAATTGAAACAGAATAATCAAAGCGTAGAAAGTATTCAAATTAAGACAGTCGAGATTCGATAATTTCTGCGTTGTTTAACGGCTGTAATTGCCATTTTTATCAGTTGTTTGACAGCATCGTTGCTCTCATCAAATAAATGTGCGACAAGCGATGAATCGCGATCGACGGCAGGAAGGGGTAAGTTAAGATTCGGGCAAGTCACCGAAGCGATCTCGGTATCGCTGAAGTTCGGTGGCAAGGGCTTCGGCGCGTTGGCGTTCTTGAGCAGCTTGCGATTCGGCAGCTTCGAGGGCAGTCGCTAATTCATCGGGGATCAGTAATTTCTCACCCGTTTCTAAGCGATAAAACCCAATCAGGTTGCCCTCGACGGTGAGACGAAGCTGTAGGGGTTGGCTTTGACCATCGGCAATGAGCTCGTAAGTTTCGCCTCTCAAGCGATAGCCCCGGAGTTTTTCTGGAATCCATTCGCCTTTAGGATCAGATTGCCAATATTCTTGAACACCCAATTGTTCGTAAAGCGTTTTCTTAAAGCTTTCGTCCTGGGTTCTGGTTCCGGGCGAAGTCATCTCAAAAATCACGGCAGGAACTTGCCCTTCTTCCCAGATTTTGTAGTTGTCGCGTCCCCCTGGTTCGACCCCAAAAATCACCATCACATCAGGCGCAGTCCGCAGCCTGGGAAAGCCTTGCGCGTAGTAGAGAAACTGGTTGCCTAAAACGGTTGCTTGCTGACCTATGAGGTATTGGCGCAATACTTCCAGGGTGATGAGTAAAGCATAGAAATGGTCGTAGGTTTCTGCCACGGGTTCACCATCGCCAGTGGGATAGAAAATTTCTGGAGTTTGAGAAGCAGAAGCAAGAGCCGTCATCGCTGTGCCTCCAGTGCGTGTGATCTAGTTTCGTGTGATCTAGTTTATTGTATGATCGTAGCGGATATCTAAATACCGATGAGCGGATTTGGTCGGTGTAGTTTATGCGAGCTGTCTCAGCACCGTAATGTAGCGATCGATCGCATGATCTTTAAACCGCTGACTGACGAAGTTAAGACTAAACCGTCGTCCGATTCGGATCTCTTTGTCTACAGCGCGATATCCCTGCCACCAGCGCGGTAACTCTGGGACAAGATCCATTCCATGAACTATTCGGTAGCTGTTGGGAACTCGCTGATTGAAAGACTCACGAAATCCATCGTTTCCGACATTCGGTGCGCCATAAGTGTAGGCTTCGATCGTCACTTTATCAGAGAAATTGTACTGAACATCTACAGCGCATAAGGTTGCTAAGGCTCCACCTAGACTATGCCCCGTTGCAACGACACTAGATATCGCATTGTTTCTGATATACTCATGAATTCTATCTCGCACCGCAAAATAAGCTGCAACAAAGCCTTGGTGGATCAGTGCTCCCGAACGACTAGAGCCACCATACGGATAGGTTTTCTCCCGTGGCTCAACAATCAATTCTCGAATCACGTTTTGGTCAAACTGAGTCCGTTCTAGTTTAGTGTTAAAATTTGTTTCCCAATCTTCCGAGGATTTGCTACCTCTAAACACAATCGTTGCTGCGGTTCCTTCTACTAAAATCGCGCATTGGGTATCTGTTTTTGGTTCACTAATCAGGACAGGGTTAACGGTGATGCCGTCAAACTTAATAGTGTCGAAGTTCTCATAAATCTTTTGACAAAGAAGAGCGTACTTTACAGCTTTTGTATAATCAATCGACATACAACCTCCGGTGGCAACTAAAGTATTGTGCATTATTTAACTACCATTAAACTGAGTCGTTTTCAGAAGATTTTTCTAAGAAGGAATAGCGATCGCATTGAATTAATTCTTTGAATTCTAATTCTGTTTCCTTTTCTACTTGTTAGCTAGAGTGTGAGAAACTACAGTTGCATTCGCAGCACAGCTATTTTTCTAGAACGATTTAATATGGCAACTTATATAATTACGGGAGCAAATCGAGGAATTGGCTACGAATTTTGTCGTCAACTGCAAGAACGAGGAGACACGGTGATTGCCGTCTGCCGCGCTGCCTCTGAGGAATTGCAGCAGCTAGGCGTACAGCTTGAGGCTGGAATCGATATTACTTCAGACGCTTCGGTTGCAGAGTTGCAAAATCGACTACAAAAGACCACGATCAATGTTCTCATCAACAATGCAGGCATTCTCAAGCGAGTGACGTTAGATAACCTCGACTTCGATAGCATTCGCGAACAGTTTGAAGTGAATGCTCTAGGCGCATTGCGAGTCACTCATGCGTTGCTACCGAATTTTAAAAACGGCTCTAGGATTGTCTTGATGACTAGCCGAATGGGATCGGTCGCAGATAATACCTCTGGCAGTTCTTATGGGTATCGAATGTCGAAGGTGGCGCTATCAATGGCAGGAAAGTCATTGGCGCATGATCTAAAACCGCGTGGAATTGCAGTAGCGATTCTACATCCGGGTCTAGTGCAAACGCGAATGACAAACTTTACGCCTGGAGGTATTACACCAGAAGAATCTGTGAAGGGACTTCTGGCTCGTATTGATGAGTTGACTTTGGAAAATACAGGAACATTCTGGCACGCAAAGGGTGAAGTGCTACCCTGGTAAGCCGAAGTCGTCTAGCATGAGTTCGGCGGCAATTAACCGATCGATTTCACGCAAGAAAACTTGTCGAAGACCACGAGAGAGCACTACAGCCTGATTTCATCAATTCTCTAACAGATTTTAGAATCTTCATCTCTCCATTCAACAACCCTGGGAAACCTGCACGAAAAGATGAAGTTTTCATCAACTTCACTCTAAAAGACTTGAGATATTCAGTGGTTCTACTTGATGATGGTGCAACGAGCAAATGCTTGTAGATGTGTAAGGTCACTTCGTAAATATAATGCAACCAACAACCTTAGTTTCTGGGTTGGCTCCAGCAGCTATGTTCTTGTATTCCTGCCTGGAGCGCCGCTTAAATGACACTGCCTTTAGCTGGTTAAATGAAACGGTTCACCAAATAGAAGAAGGAGCCTCTGAACGTCTCTTTATTGCTCGGTTTAGCGCTGTCCCCAGACATTTGGGAAAATCTGATCTTGATCTTGCTGACAAAGATATCCAAGCGTTCGATCGCGTTCGTCCGGGATTGTTGCTGAAGCACTGGAGCCTAGATCAAGCAGGACGAGCCTTGTTAGTTCTTGCTTGGGCAGACTCTCATCCTGATTCCTATATTAGTACGGTCGAAAAGCTGTTTTCAGCAGCAGAGATGGGTGAACTGGTGGCGCTTTATCAGGTACTACCACTGCTTCCTCATCCCGAGCGCTTGCTCACCCCAGCGCTCGACGGCATTCGCACCAATATCACAGCCGTATTTAATGCTCTTACTCTAAACAATCCTTACCCTGCTGAATACTTTAGCGAAGATGCCTGGAATCAACTGGTGCTGAAGGCTCTGTTTGTCGGTAGTCCGCTCCATGCGATCGTTGGTTTAGATCGTCGCGCCAATCCTAAGCTGGCTCGAATGCTGTCGGACTATGCTCACGAGCGCTGGGCAGCAGGGCGACCCGTTAATCCTGAACTGTGGCGAGTAGCGGCTCCGTATCTAGAGCGCGATCGCATCAATGATCTCACTAGATTGATCTCTAGTGCTGATTCACAGGAGCAAAAAGCGGGAGCGCTTGCCTGTGCAGTCTCTCCACTACCAAAAGCTCAGGCTCTTCTGGTACAAGTCCCCCACCTACAACAGCAGATCCAGCATGGTGAACTGTCCTGGGAGCACTTTGCTCTGCTCTAAGTAGCGTTTCTGAAAATCTACATCTGTCCAACAATCAACCAACTGCCATGCAGCCAAACTCCATGATGTTTATCGATCCTCATATCCATATGTCATCCCGCACCACCTATGATTATCTGGTGATGCAGCAATATGGAGTCGTTGCCTTGATTGAGCCTTCCTTCTGGTTGGGGCAGCCTCGTACCAGCGCGGGAACATTCAAAGACTATTTCAATAGTCTGGTGGGTTGGGAGCGATTTCGGGCTGGACAGTTTGGAATGCGCCATTACTGTACTATCTCCATCAATCCAAAAGAAGCCAACAATGAAGCCCTAGCGGAGGAAGTAATGGAGCTATTACCGCTCTACGCTGGCAAAGAAGGGGTAGTCGCGATCGGAGAAATTGGCTTTGATGAGATTACAAAGGCAGAAGAGAAATACTTTCGCCTACAGCTTGAGCTTGCAAAAGAACTCGATAAGCTAGTGCTGGTACATACTCCCCATCGCAACAAAAAAGAGGGAACCACGTTGAGCATGGACATTTGCTTGGAACATGGGATCGACCCTCAACGAGTCATAATCGATCACTGCAACGAGGAAACCGTTGAAGAAGTAGTAAATCGGGGTTTTTGGTGTGCGTTTTCTATCTATCCCAATACCAAGATGGGGAATGAACGAATGGTAGAACTGGTGCGGCGCTATGGCAGTCAGCAAATCATGATCAACAGCGCGGCAGACTGGGGAATGAGCGACCCGTTAGCAGTTCCTAAAACCGCTCAACTGATGCTTCAGTGCGGAATTCCCGAAGAGCAGGTGAGAGCAGTTAGCTATAGCAATGCGCTTGCAGCTTATGGTCAAAGCGGTGAAATGAAAGAAGAGGACTGGCTGAATCCTCTCCCTGTCGATCAGCGTCAACTTTACAGTGGCAACTCGGTTCTACGAGGACAAACCCCTGTATACGATGCCGAGCAAGAATCTTTGATCATTCGGTAATGCTTGATACTTGTTTCTATTCTTTGAATACCAGGACAGGTCTCTCAATACAACTCTTTTAGAACCCTACCCCGATGAATACAACCAGTATGCAGTCCGCCTCGCTATGGGCTTACCTGCAATTGATGCGACCTGCCAATATCCTCACTGCCTGGGCAGACATTCTGCTAGGATATGCGGCGGCTGGGCAAGTGAGTCAAATCCAGGCAGTGCTGGCTGGAACGATATCTATAGTAGAGCTAGTTCCCCTTGGTTGGCTGTTGTTAGCAACGACAGGACTCTACGCCGGGGCGGTTGTCTTCAATGATGTGTTTGATGCAGAGCTAGATGCAGAGGAGCGTCCTGAACGTCCGATTCCTAGTGGTCGAGCTTCACGACAGGGAGCAACAATTTTAGGAAGCGTGCTGCTACTGGGTGGCATTGCGGCGGCGGCTCAAGTCTCTCTGACCAGTGCTTTATTGGCGATCGCGATCACGATTGCAGCACTACTGTATGACAGTGCGGGCAAGCACCAGGATCAGTTTGGCCCGATCAATATGGGGCTATGTCGGGGAGGAAACTTGCTCTTGGGGATTAGTGCGGCTCCGGAGTTGTTGAGTGATCGCTGGTTCTTGGCTTTGATCCCGATCGTATACATTATTGCGGTTACAGCGATTAGTCGGGGCGAGGTGCAAGGAGGCAAGCGTGAAACCGGGATTGCTGCGCTGGTGCTAGCCGGAGCTGTGATTTCAGCAATTTTGCTACTGGGATTCCTGCCTGTTTATAACTTGCTTGCTGCTGTTCCTTTTGTGCTGTTATTTGCGGGATTGATTCTCCCTGCCTTTATTAAAGCGACTCAAGATCCCAGCCCCAAAACGATTCAAAACGCTGTGAAATCAGGAGTTCTTTCCTTGATTGTGATGGATGCTGCTGTAGCGGCTGGTTTTGCTGGATGGCTGTACGGAGCGATGTTAGTCGTGTTGCTTCCCCTATCTATGCTTCTAGCGCGATTGTTCGCTGTAACCTAATCTTTGCGTTTTTTGCTGCTGTTCATTCTTCAAATAACTATGACATCTTTATTGCGCCGTCCTGCTCGTCCTCAACAGTCCTCGCTCCCGATCCTTAAACAGCAGTTTGAAGTAAACTTTCGATATGAAGTTCACTTTACACAAGGCTTATTTCGGACAGATAATCCACTCCTGGCGCAAGTCATTGCTCAACAGGCAGATGCAGACGCTAAAAAAATGTTAGTTGTGGTCGATGGAGGCTTGCTCCCGCATCATCCCCAGCTATTGAATCAAATTGAATCCTATACCAAAGCTTACCCAAAGTTAGCCCTGCCCATTTCTCCGATCGTGGTTCCCGGTGGTGAAGCCGCAAAGAACAATCCTAGTCTAATTGAGCAACTGCATCAGGCGGTCGATGACATTGGGTTATGTCGTCACTCTTATGTAGTCGCGATCGGTGGTGGTGCGGTATTAGATATGGTTGGCTATGCTGCGGCAACCGCTCATCGGGGCATTCGCCTGATTCGAGTACCCACCACGGTTCTGGCTCAGAATGACTCTGGAATTGGCGTAAAAAATGGTATTAATGCCTTCAACAAAAAGAACTTTTTAGGAACCTTTGCGCCGCCCTTTGCGGTACTGAATGACTTTGAGTTTTTAACGACGCTAGACGATCGCGACTGGCGATCGGGCATGGCGGAAGCAATCAAAGTGGCGTTGATCAAATCACCTGAATTTTTCACCAACATTGAAGCTCAAGCAGAGGCACTCGCACGACGAGAGATGCCAGCGATGCAGCACCTCATCTATCACTGTGCCCAACTTCATCTAGAGCATATTGCCGGACATGGCGATCCGTTTGAACTGGGATCATCGCGACCCTTGGATTTTGGGCACTGGGCAGCGCATCGATTAGAGCGGCTCACGAATTATGAATTGCGGCATGGAGAAGCAGTTGCGATCGGGATTGCGCTGGATGCGACCTATTCCTATTTAATCAATCTTTTACCTGAAGCAGATTGGCAACGCATTTGTAAAACTCTGAAAACATTAGGCTTTACGCTGTTTGTTCCAGAGTTAACTAGCTATCTTGATGAGCCAGAGCACCCTTTATCCCTGTTTCGCGGGCTGAGTGAATTTCGAGAACATTTGGGCGGAGAGCTAACGTTGATGCTATTAAAGCAAGTGGGTCAGGGTCTGGAAGTCCATCAAGTTGATTGGGAACAGTACCGCAAAGCGATCGCGATTCTATCTACTCTCTAAAGTTCTATTTGCCATCCTAGTCATGCGTCTTTTCACTCCATCCCCGCTCCATCTCACTTATTGCACCAATATTCATCCGGGTGAAAGCTGGGATGCAACCTACACCAATCTACGAACTTATCTTCCTGTTCTGAAACAGCAGCTTAGCCCAGATCAGTCTTTTGGTGTTGGGTTGCGGTTGGCAGATGCCGCTACCCAGGAGCTTCTTCAGGAGGACAACCTGATCGATTTTCAGACCTGGCTTCAGGCACAGGATTTGTATGTCTTTACGATCAACGGATTCCCCTTTGGAGGCTTTCACCACCAGATTGTGAAAGATCAGGTCTATGCACCTGATTGGTCGAAACCAGAACGCCTAGCGTACACCGAACGTCTGATTCGCATTTTGGCAGCTTTACTACCAGAAGGTATAGACGGTGGAATTTCAACGCTGCCCTTATCCTATAAACCTTGGTGGCGAAACGATGCAACAGCGCAGGAGAAAGTATTTCACCATAGCAGTTTGAATTTGGCGCAGGCAGTTGTGGTAATGGCTCAAGTACATCAACAAACTGGAAAGCTATTGCACCTAGACCTTGAACCAGAACCGGATGGATTGATTGAAAACACGCAAGAAACGATCGCATTTTTTCAAGACTGGCTACTCCCGATCGGAACTCCTGTTCTCACGCAAGCACTAGGAGTAGATATCCAAACAGCAGAAACTTTAATCCGACAGCATATTCGGCTTTGCTATGATACCTGTCATTTTGCGGTGGAATATGAGGAACCTGCGATCGCTCTAGCCGCACTAAAAGCGTCAGGGATCAAGGTTGGTAAGTTTCAACTCAGCGCCGCGCTCAAAATTACTTTACCGGAACCCTCTGAGCGCCAATCTTTGATTCAATCGTTAGCTCCGTTTGCAGAATCAACATATCTGCATCAAGTCGTGACTCGTCATGCAGATGGAGCGCTTCAGCACTATGCAGACTTGACAGAAGCAATGCCCTATCTTGCGATCGACGCTGCGATCGAATGGCGCACTCACTTTCACGTTCCTATTTTTATTGATCGCTACTCTTCTTTTGCTTCGACACAAGATCATATCTATCAGGCGCTTCAGAATCTATCGCTTGCACCAGATTGTACACACTTGGAAATTGAAACTTACACCTGGGATGTCTTACCGCCTGCAATGAAGCTGGACATTCTAGAGTCTATTCAGCGCGAATATCACTGGGTTTTGAAAACTCTGGCTTGATTGCGATCGTTCCATTCACTGAATTTCTCAGCAACTCATGAAAAAAACTGTTGTTATTAATGTGGTTGGTCTAAGTTCAAGGCTGCTAGGAGAGCATACTCCGCAGCTAAAACAATGGATCGCACAAGGTCGGATCGCGACGATCAAGCCGGTTCTGCCTGCTGTAACCTGTACTGCACAAGCGACTTATCTCACCGGACGCTATCCCACAGATCACGGCATTGTTGCTAACGGCTGGTATTTTCACGACGACTGCGAAATCAAGTTCTGGCGACAGTCGAACAAGCTGGTACAGAGTCCGAAAATCTGGGACGTTGCCCGAAGCATTGATCCTGAGTTCACCTGTGCGAACTTATTCTGGTGGTACAATATGTACTCCTCAGCGGATTATTCGGTGACACCCCGCCCCATGTATCCGGCTGATGGGCGCAAGCTTCCAGATATTTATACCCAACCTGCCGATCTCCGCTCTACGCTCCAGACTGAGCTTGGAGAGTTCCCCTTGTTTAAGTTTTGGGGCCCTGCGACTTCTGCTGAATCAAGCCAGTGGATTGCGGCATCGGCGAAGCGAGTTGAGGAACTGTACAGTCCCACGCTGACTCTGATTTATCTCCCTCATTTAGATTACTGTTTGCAAAAGATTGGCTGTCAGCCCGATGAGATTGCTCAAGATTTGCAGGAAATTGATGCTATCTGTGGCGATTTGATTGCTTACTATGAAAACCGTGGCGCTCAAGTCATTCTTCTTTCTGAATATGGCATTACTCCGGTCAATCAGCCGATTCACCTCAACCGCGTACTGCGTCAAGCAGAGCTGCTGCAAGTTCGAGAGGAATTAGGGCGAGAACTGTTAGATGCTGGGGCAAGTAAAGCCTTTGCTGTTGCAGATCACCAAATTGCTCACGTGTATGTTAATGATCCAAGCTGTCTCGACAAGGTAAAGCAATTACTTGAACAAACAGATGGCGTGGACCTGGTGCTGGATGAGGCAGGCAAAGAAGCCTATCATCTTGACCATCCTCGATCGGGCGATCTGATTGCTGTTGCTAAACCGAACGCCTGGTTCACGTACTACTACTGGATGGACGATCGCAAAGCCCCCGATTTTGCTAGAACAGTCGATATCCATCGCAAACCAGGGTATGACCCCGCAGAACTGTTTATCGATCCTCGGATCAAACTACCGAAACTTAAACTGGGAACAACACTCCTGAAGAAAAAATTGGGATTCCGGTATCTGATGGAAGTCATTCCGTTAGATGCCAGTGTGGTAAAAGGATCGCACGGGCACCTCACGCCAAGTGCAGCAGACTGCCCAATGCTAATCACCCGCGAAACTGACCTACTGCAAAGAGATTCTCTAGAAGCCACTGATGTATTTCACGTGATCCTAAGCCACCTGAAGCGTTAATAACCGCCTCTCTTGCTCAGCGCCGGAGTACCCAATTAACCGTGGTAGCGCTTATCCTGGAGATATCCAAGCAGCAGATTTTTAGTCGGCGGGGTGTCTCAAGACCAACGGACGGGATGTACTCCGGATCTCACACAGTGGAGGGGCTAATGAACTTACCAAATACGCTACAGACTCCGTTCTTACTGCAAGAATTGCAATGGGTTGCTGATCCCGTAAGCTACATGGAAAAAGCGGCTCAGCAGCATCCTGATCTCTTTTCGGCAGGAATTGTTGGGGGGAGTCATCTAGTTTTTGTCAATCATCCGCAAGCGATTCAAGATATCCTCACCAGCGATCGCAAGCGCTTTCTCGCTCCCGGAGAAGTGAACCGAATTCTGGCTCCGCTGATTGGTGACTATTCGGTAATTATGCTCAGTGGCGATCGGCATAAGCGTCGTCGCCAATTGTTGATGCCTCCGTTTCATGGTGAACGAATGCGGGCTTATGGCAATTTAATCTGCAAGCTCACCGAAAAAGTTTTTAGTCGAATTCCGATCGCTCAATCCTTCACGGCGCGATCGGCGACGCAGGAAATTTCGCTACAAGTCATTCTAGAGGCTGTGTTTGGTGTAACTGAGGGAGAGCGATTTAATCGCCTCCGATCAGCAATTACAACGATGACCGAGCGATTCCGCTCTCCCTTAGCGGCGAGCTTTTTGTTTTTCCCCTGGATGCAGCGAGATTTGGGGGCGTGGATGCCGTGGGGCAAGTTTGTGCGCGATCGTGCCAACATTGATGAGTTGCTTTATGCCGAAATTGCTGATCGTCGTCGCGAGAACAATCCCGATCGAGTAGATATTCTGTCGTTGCTGATGGCAGCCCGCGATGAGAACGGTGAGCCGATGAGCGATCCAGAACTTCGGGATGAACTGATGACCTTGCTGTTTGCTGGACATGAGACGACTGCAACGGCGATGGCTTGGGCGCTGTACTGGACTCATCGCTTGCCCCAAGTGCGTGAGAAATTGCTGCAAGAGCTTGATTCGATCGGCTCTAATCCCGATCCCATGACAATTGCCCGCTTGCCCTATCTCAGCGCAGTTTGTAACGAAGCCTTGCGCTTGTATCCGGTTGCGATGCTCACGTTTACCAGAGTCGTGAACGAACCGCTAGAACTCTTAGGACACCCGCTTCAGCCCGGAGTGAATGTGGTCGGCTGTATTTACCTGTTGCATCACCGAGAAGATCTTTACCCAGATTCGCACCAGTTTAAGCCAGAGCGCTTTCTAGAACGGCAGTTTTCTCCGTTTGAGTTTATGCCATTTGGGGGTGGGGCACGGCGCTGTATTGGTGAAGCGTTGGCGGTGTTTGAGATGAAGTTGGCACTGGCAACGATTTTGTTGCGTTATCAGCTTGCCCTGGCCGATCGTCGTCCCGAAGTTCCGCGTCGTCGTGGGGTGACGCTTGCTCCAGCTAGGGGAGTCAAGCTCCAGATTGTGGAACAAAGACCGGTAAAATCGACCGAAGCGATGGCGCAGACGAGATAGAAGGCGCTGATGATTCAGGGCTTAACTTGGCAAGCGATCGGGCTGGTTGGTTTCATACAAAATCTCTCAATACTCGAGACGGATCCTCGTAAAGACGCGAACACCTCCGATGAAGCTCCAAATCGCGTCTTTACGGAGGAAACGGCTGTGTCGCAGGATTGTTGGGAACTGGCGTTATGTCAGGAAAGATTGATTTTGTAGTTCTCGCTACAGAAAATCTTATATATTTATGGATAGACGATTTATGAATGACCCAAATTATGACAACTACACTTGATACAAACAACTCTCAACTCTCTGCTAAGCATCAGGACAACATTATGGCTGTTCTTGCTCACCGCATTGAAGCAGCTCAAGCAGCGCACAACACGCAATTAATTGAATTATTGGAGTGGGAGAAGCAGCAGCTTGGACAGGCAATCACTCCAAATCGGGGATCGCTAGCTACTAGATTTAACGCCTTCAAACAAAGAGTCACCAACGCATTTGCTAGAAAATCAGAGTTGCAGGTGTACCAGTATGAGCAGGGCAGTGACTGGTGGTGGTATGCCTTTGATCCGCGCACAGGAGACTGCGTGTATGCAGATTCCGAAGCAGAATTACGACTTTGGATTGAGCAGAACTATCGCGGCAGATAAAGGGAAGCTTGAACAAACTTTGTTCTCATCGGGGCTTAGTATGTCACAGCAAGAAAATGCAGCCGACGACAATCAATAAGCCAAAAATAATCTGATTAAATCTCGGCTGCGGGATGAGACGATTAATTTTGCTTCCAACGTAAACTCCGATGCTAATCCCGGGGATTGACCAGAGAAACAACTGCCAAACCATCGGAGTCCACAGTCCTGCAAATCCGTGCCCTGCGATCGTCGCGATGCCTGAAAATAGAAAATAGCACTGCATCGTTGCCCGAAAATAAGTGGCTGACCAACGACGCAGCACCCCGTAGATTGCGATCGGGGGTCCATTGGTGTTATAAGCCCCTCCTAAAACTCCTGCGACGAATCCAAATAACACTGCATATCGCTCATGGGAAAGCTGAGGAAACCTTACAGAAACGAGATTGTACGATCCGTACAAGATTAGGATGATGCCGAGTCCAATCTTGACCAATTTTTCAGGGGCATACTGTAACAGCAATAAGCCAAAAGGGACACCAATGACCGTGCCAACAATCAATCGCCAAGCCGATTTGAGATCAACGCTATCTTGATCGGAAATTAAGATGATTAAGCTGATAATAAATCCTGTGAATGCTACGACAGGAGTGGCAGTTCGCAAACTCATGATTAAACCGAGCAGCGGCATAGCAAGCAGTGCATCCCCAAAACCGATCGCTGAACGAATTGAGGTACAGACAAATAAAATCAAAGCGGTTGCGATCGTTAAAGTAAAGGGTTCCATGCAAGAGACTAATAAAACAGTTTGATCAGCCCATAGCTAAAAATAGAAATAAATAACCAAGATAAAGCACCTAAGTATAAAGGTTTTAATCCAATCTTCTGAATCTGATTCAGCCTTGTTTCTAAACCCATTGCTGCCATTGCGATCGCTAATAGAATTTGGTTTAGCTGTGCGATCGCACTTTTTAAGCCCTGTGGAAATAAGTTCAAGCTATTGAGCAGAATCAAAAGCATGAAATACATAACAAACCAAGGGATTGCCACTTTTGTTTTTAAGGAATCAGTTTTGGAAACTGATCCAAGTAGTAGAACGACCGGAGCTAACCAAAGCACTCTTGATAACTTCGAGATACTAGCCACCTCACCGCTGAGCGGACTAGCTTGAAATGCAGCCGCAATTACCTGTGCAACTTCATGGATTGAAACCCCGCACCACAATCCGAATGCTTCTGGCGTTAGGTGTAGCTGTCCTATCAGCAATGGATACGAAAGCATAGAGAATGTTCCAAACAGGGTCACAATTGCAACCGCATAAGTGATATCTTCATCTGCACTTTTAGTTGTGGTACTGGTTGCAATCACGGCAGAAGCACCACAAATCGAAGTTCCCGCAGCAATGAGACGAGTTAGGCTCGAATCAATTCCTAACTGTTTTCCGAGCCAACAAGTTAACCAAAATGTACTCAGTAAAGTCGCTATGGTGATCAGCATTCCTGTGATGCCAACTGAGAAGACTTGTAGCAGGCTGAGTTGAACACCCAGTAGAACGACTGCAAATCGTAGGATTCTCTTCATTGCGAAGCTAATTCCTGCTTGAGCGTGTGAGGGTGTTCTGATCGTATTTCGCACCAGAATGCCGAGTAGAATCGACAGAATTAGCGGACTAAAGAGATGGAATCCGGGAACCAGTCGCAGCAGATAAGCGATCGCGGCTAAGCCGGAAGTGAGCAAGATTCCTGACTGAATTTGAGCAAAGCCTATTTTTGCCTGTATCGCTATCTGTGAGTAGAAATCACTTTGAAGCGGAGCGATTTTTACAGCGAAGGGCTTCACATTATTTACTTTTTGTCGCATTACTCTAATGGTGATTCAATGTTTTGCAACCAATAAGGATTTGCCCTGCTTTGTGCATCCGACAAAGCAGGGCTGTCGAACACTTATAAATTAACTCAGCACAAAACCACTTCTTTTAATGGTCTATGTTTGATTGAACAGAACGTTGTTTCAAGTGCTGAAGCAACATTGAGAAACACTTGTCCCGTTAATGAAGTCGGAGCAGCCAGCGTTAGAGGTTTTCCAGCGTCACCGCCTGCACAAATTCGAGCATCGATCGGAACTTGTCCCAATAATGGAGTGTGAAGTTCTTCTGCTAACTGCTGTCCACCACCACTGCCGAAAATCGGAGTCGGTTCACCACAATGCCCGCACAGTAAATAGCTCATATTTTCGATGATGCCGAGAACTGGAATTCCGACTCGACGAAACATATGGATACTACGACGGACATCTGCAATCGCAACCTGCTGTGGTGTCGTCACTAGCAACACCCCGCAGATTGGGCTTTCTTGGACGATCGTAATCTGAGCATCACCTGTGCCGGGAGGGAGATCAATCAGCAAATAGTCTAAATCGCCCCATTCGACCTCGTGAATGAACTGAGTAATGATTTTGTGCAGAACAGGGCCTCTCCACGCTAACGGATGATCAGGTTCTGCCAGCAGTCCGACTGACATCACCTTAATTCCGTGTGCTTCTAAAGGCAAAAATCGCGTTCCTTCAGCCGTTTCGATGGTTTCTACTTGTGACTGTCGTAATCCAAGCATTTGCGGCACATTTGGGCCATAAATATCTGCATCGAGAAGACCTACTTTTGCCCCTTGTAGACTAAGCGCGATCGCAAGATTAACAGAAGTCGTTGATTTTCCAACTCCCCCTTTACCACTAGAGATTGCTAACGTGGTTCTCACTCCTGGAATAGTACAGAGCTGAATGTAAGCCTTTTTGCACCAAGTCAGTTGTGAAAGTACATCCTCAATCTGTGACTTCAAGCTATGTTGATGCTGACCAACATAAAGACGGAGATACACATACCCATCGACCACTCTAAGATTACGAACCATTCCCAAACTCACAATATTGTTGTTCAGAATAGGTTCAGTGACCGTTTTAAGCAGTTCAGTCACTGCTTGCTGTCTAGCTTCAGCAATTGGATCGGTCGTAGATGCAGGAGACTCGTGAACCGTCTGAAACGGCGATCGATGATTAGGCATTGGAGGGTTCTTGCAAAGCTTCTTGGATGGTCTGAATAGCGCGTTGAGCAAAGATACAGACGTCGCGATCGGGATCGTCGAGCGATTGCTGTAATGGATTAAGGGCGGTTGGATTTTTCAGAATGCCAAGCGCGATCGCGGCATCTCGGCGAATGTCTGAATACTCATCGGTGAGCGCCTGAATGAACAATGGTAGAGAATGATCATCTGGTGTTTTTTGCAAGGCTTGTAAGCTGAACTTACGCACCTGCCAATGTTCATCTTTTAAGGCAGCTTCTAGAGCAGGAATTGCACTGCGATCGGCATGAATTGCCAAAGACTTGGCTGCATTTCGCCGCACTTCCCAATCTGAATCATTGGTCAGTGCTTCACACAGACGAGGAACAACTTCTACATCGCTTAAATGCCCCAAAGTTAAGGCAGTTGCTCGTCGAACACTTGCATCTGAATCAGACATCAGCGCTAACGCAGGTTGACAGCGTTCGACTTGGTTGAGATAGCGCAATGTTGTGACTGCCGATTCTCTTAAAGCAGGGTTAGAAGATTCAAAGAAGGGCAACACATACGGTAGGGATTGAGCATCGTGAATCTTCCGCAGCAGGAATAAAGCATTAAGCTGTAGATTCACATCGTCTTGGAGTAGCGCATCGAGCAACATGAGTAGATGATCCGGAGCAACCAATTCACCTAACGCCGATCGTGCTTCCTCTCGAATTTCTTCATCAGGAGAAGCAAGACATTCAATCAATGCCGGAACTGCTGCTGGATTGGCAAGTTCCCAAAGCGCGGTCACTGCTAGTTTTTGCACTAAAAAGCTTTCATCTTTTAGCGCATCGATCAACGGTGCTAAAGCTTCCTCATCTCCAAGATGCTGCAATGTTTTGACAGCAACAAGACGATCTTCGACATCTGGCGATCGTAGCATCTCCAACCAAGGAGCAAGTTCAGAGTTGGTTTCCATCACTTCCCCCTAGCGCAACAAGAACGGAATTTGCACGGTAATTGCATTGGTCGGACATTCCTTTTCGCAAGGTAAGCAGAACCAGCACTCATCGTATTTCATGTAAGCTTTGCCTGTTTCGGGGTCTTTTGCTAAAACGTCTAATGGACAAACTTCAATGCAGGCAACGCATTTTTCAAGGCATTTGGATTCATCGACAATGACGGGAACATCGACTCTTTGAGTTGCTAAAGCCATAGGTCAACCTTTTCTCAACGTGAACAACTTAGCGAACGGCGACATCATATACTTCGGTTTCAACATCCACATCGACAATGTAAGGTTCGATCGGACGCTTGAATAACACCATGTTTCCATCTTCATTCTTTTTCAGATGCACATGACAGAACCATTCATCGTTGTTCTTTTCTGGATAGTCCACGCGATAGTGATACAGTCCCCAGCGACTCTCACGGCGGAAGAGTGAAGCTCTTGCTGCCATTTCTGCACAATCGCGGATAAAGTGAACTTCCATACAGCGCATCAGTTCATGTGGATCACGCGCACCCATGAGGTCTAAGGTGTCGTGATAGCGTACAAAGTTGCTCAGCCCGATTTCCATGCGATTTGCAGATTTCGGTGGCTGTAGATAGTCATTCACTAAGCGGCGCAGCTTGTATTCGACTTGAGTATGCGGGATGCCGTTGGATCGATCGAGCGGTGCATAAATTCTTGCTTTCTCGGCTGCTAGAAACTCTGGATCAGGATCAACATGATCAAGGTTCTGAACATACTCGACTGCATGTTCTCCAGCGATTCGTCCAAACACAAATGCACCAATCATGTAGTTGTGCGGCACACTCGCCATGTCCCCTGCGGCATAAAGTCCTGGCACTGAAGTTTCAGCCCGCTCATTCACCCAAACTCCAGAAGCACTATGACCGCTACACAGTCCAATTTCAGAAATGTTCATTTCGACTCCACTGGTGCGATAGTTCTCACCCCGCCCTTCATGGAATCTGCCTCGGCTTGGACGCTCATTCGACCACAAAATCGACTCAATTTCAGAGATAGTGTTTTCGTCTAAATGAGTCATCTTGAGTTGAATTGGACCTTTACCAGAGTTCAGTTCTTTCCAAACTTCTAGCATCATTTGTCCGCTCCAATAGTCGCAGCTAATGAAGCGATGTCCTTGTGCATTTGCGGTGTAAGCTCCAAATGGACTCGCAACGTAAGCACAGGCAGGTCCGTTGTAGTCTTTCATCAACGGATTAATCTGGAAGCATTCAATGTTACTCAGTTCGGCTCCAGCATGATACGCCATCGAATAGCCATCGCCTGCATTAGTGGGATTCTCATAGGTTCCATAGAGATAGCCCGAAGCAGGTAAGCCTAGCCGTCCGCAAGCTCCTGTACAGAGAATCACAGCTTTCGCTTGAATGACAACGAAATCACCATTGCGAACATCAAAACCGACTGCACCGATCGCACGTCCATCCCGGACTAACACGCGAGTCGCCATCACCCGATTAGTCACCTGGGCTTTGTGACGCTTCACTTGACGCGCCAAAATTGTCTTCAAATCTTTTCCTTCTGGCATCGGCAAAACGTATTTACCCACCCGATGCACTTGCTTGAGGTCGTAATTGCCTTGAGTATCTTTCTGAAATTTTACGCCCCAGCTTTCTAGTTCTTGAATCACAGAAAAGCCAAGTTTACCTGTTTGATAAACCGCATTCTGATTGAGAATTCCATCATTGGCGATCGTAATTTCCCGAACATATTGTTCTGGAGTTGAGTTACCGGGAATGACGGCAGTGTTTACACCATCCATTCCCATTGCGATCGCGCCACTTCGACGAATGTTCGCTTTTTCCAGGACGAGCACTTCATCATCGGGATTCGCTTGCTTTGCTTTGATGGCTGCCATTGTTCCAGCCGTACCGCCCCCGATTACCAGAACATCCGTCTTCATCCATTGAGTATTCACTCAAAAATCCTCCCTATTGATGGACAGTATCTAGCTGTGCGCTCAGAACTGTCTCAAGCACTACAGAAAAAATCAGAAAAAACGATTTGATTAGAAACATCTTTTCTATCGAAGAAATTCGTCTAGAAAGAGATGTAATTCAGTTCGACTGTTTTTATTGTGCAGTACGTTTTTGATTTTCTTTATTGCAGTATTTTATGAACTAATAAATGAATTGAATCCATCGATTGATATGATCAGCGAAGTTACGAAGCGAATATATCATTAGGGTTGAAGGCGATGGAAGTTTATCAGATTCGAGTTTTTCTAGAAGTTGCTCGTCACCTAAGTTTTACGGAAGCAGCAGATGCTCTAAACCTGACCCAGCCTGCGGTAAGCGCTAAGATCAAATCACTAGAAACTGAGTTAGGAACTTCGCTGTTTTATCGTTTGGGTCGTAAGATTCAGCTCACAGAGGTCGGTGAATTCTTATTGGAAGAAGGAGCGAAACTGATTCAAGTTGAAAATGAGTTGCTCCAAAAAATTGAAAATATTAAAAAAGGAAAATATGACAGCCTAAAAATTGGCTGTACGATGGCACTTGCTGAAGGTTGGTTGCCAAGTGTTGTGTTTGAATATCGTCAACAATATCCGAGCATTCAGGTTCAGTGCTTGGTGTTTGAATCAGCCGAATTGCTCTATCAAGCGATGACGAGTCAAACGGTGGATGTCGGAATTTCTGATGTGAATTTTGAAGAATTTTCGGAACTTTCAGCCACAGAGATCGATGCAATCTCCTATCAGTTATTTGTTGCCCACAATCATCCCCTAGCAAAACAACGTTGGCTGAGCTTAGCAGATCTGAGAAAGTATCCTTGGGCGCTACTGCCTTCAGGAACACCCAGCCGCTTAGTCTTAGAATCGCGGTTATCAGAGTTGGGATTTTCGCTCGATGGTTTTCTTCAGTTTGAAACCGTCGATACGATGAGTCTGATGCGAACCTACATGATGCAGGGGAACTATCTCGGATTCGCGACAAACTTCGACTTTAAGCCAGAGTGTGAATTGGGAACTGTTACCGCAGTTCCGATTCAAGAGTTTGCGCTGTCTGGAACTGTCTATCTAGTGGCACCTCGCCGATTAACTCAAGCAAACGCAGCCACTCCATCGGGTCGTCGATCGCGCAGTCTCAACCCAATCCAAAAATTAATTCACCTTCTGCAAGCCAAGCATTCTGCGGCTCAACCTAGCTCCAATGTTGCTCGTCTGCGATCGCCCAGTTTTACTCGTCGCAGTAATTTATCTCCCCGTCCCGAAGTGCTGACGCTCTCGATCGGAGTTCAAAACAGTACGGTTCCGGCTGTGACCGCAGGGCTGGTTATCCAACGGCTCGGACTGCTAGAACATTTCTTGCCAAAAGAAGGTCGATATAGCTCAACACAATATAAGATTCAGTGGCAGGATTTTTCGACCGGGGCACCGATCGTCGATGGACTGCGATCGCAGCAACTAAATATTGGTGTTCTCGGTGACTATCCTTTGCTTTTGAGTGCTGAAGCCGGACAAAACACTCGTTTGATTAGCTTTGTTTCCACTAATCCCGATGGATCTTGCAATGCGGTTGTGGTTCCGAACCGTTCTCAGCTTCAGAGTGTGGGTGATTTGCGCGGAAAAGCGATCGCGGTTCCACTGCGGTCTTCTGCACATGGAATGGTGTTGCGGTCGCTGAATGCAATGAACCTCTTAAATCAAGTGAACTTGCTTCCCCTCGAATCCGCGCATCCCTTTGAGTTCTCTGAACACTACGCTGATAGCTATGCTCACTTTGCACCTTTTCATGACATTGCTTGTCGTCGGGGACAGTTCCGCTATCTAGGCGGCTGTAATCCTGAAGCTTTGCCCGCTTTTTATGGTGTAGTGGTGACAAGTGAGCTTGCAGAACAATACCCGGAAGTTGCAATCGCCTATCTTCGGGCGCTCTCTGCTGCACAGTATTGGTACGATACGACTCCAACTGCACCGTCTTTAGTTGCAAAATGGACACAGCTTGACTCAGAGGTGATTGTGCAAATTCTCAGCAGTTCTTATCAACCAAATCAACCTGGACGGTTCTTCTCGGAGATGGGCATTCGTCCTGATTGGCTGAGATTACACATTGATCAACTTAGTCTGATTCCGGGAAACCAGGAGCTACAAACCATTAACTTGAATCAATGGATTCAGTCAGAGTTCTTGCAGCAGGTTAGAGCTTAGGCTCTATCAGTTTCTCGCTGGAGTTTGGGGTTTTCTTGCTGCCTAAATCCCCCACTCGTGAGGAATTTAGAGGGCTGCATCCGCCTGAAACGCAGCAAATCCTCTCGGTCGATCGCACCTCACTCTATCTCCATACTTTTCATCGTTTCCTCTCGAATCAGTTCAAAAATCTCGCGGTTCAGTTGCAAAAACTCTGAAGTAACCGTGATATCACTGTGTCTCGGTCGGTCCAAAGGAACATTGACGATTTGCTTAATCCTGCCTGGACTCACCCCCATCACAAAGATACGATCGCTCAGGAACACGGCTTCTTCGATATCATGCGTAACAAAAACCACAGTTGTTTTCTGTTCACTCCAGATATCGAGCAGAAGCTCCTGCATCATATGTCGGGTCTGAGCATCCAGCGCTGCAAAGGGTTCGTCCATCAACAACACAGAAGGAGAGTTTACCAAGGCACGAATGATACTTGCCCGTTGCTGCATTCCTCCTGATAGTTGATACGGATAAGAGTGACGATGCTTGTATAACCCAACGCGATTGAGATAGTAGTTCACAATCTCTTTGCGCTTCGCAGCAGGAATGCCTTGGATCTTCAACCCAAATTCCACATTCTGAAACGTCGTTTTCCAGGGCAAGAGAGAATACTGCTGAAATACAAAACCACGATCGGCACCGGGACGAACAACAACCCTGCGATCAACTGAGACAGAGCCACAAGACGGCTTGATAAACCCCGCAATTGCATTCAGAATCGTGGACTTGCCGCACCCGGATGGGCCGAGCAAACACACAAATTCACCGGGAGCGATCGTAAAGTCGATCGACTCTAGCACCGGGATTAACTGCCCCTTTCGCTTAAAACAAATCGATAGATCCTCGACTTCTACCAGCCCTTTGAGCGCTTGTTGTGAAGTTCCTTGCTCGATTAACATTGCCACAATCGCTATCCTCTACTAATTAATTGCTGTTTCCTTTCTTTGTGACGCGCCAAGGCATCAATACATGAGTCAGACGATCGACTGCAAAAGAACTCAGTGATCCCATCAATCCGATCAGCAGCATTCCCATGACGATCGGTGGATAGTTAGAAGTCACATAAGATTCCCAAGTGAGATAACCAATCCCAAATCGTCCTGCTAAGATTTCTGCGGTTACAAGACAAAACCAGGAATTTCCCATCCCAATCACTAAGCCACTCGCAATGTTCGGCATTGCTCCTGGAATTACAATGTCCTTGAAGACCTGCCATTGTTGCGCTCCCAAGCACTGTCCAACGCGCAGTAACAATAAATCGGTGCCTTCAACCCCTTTGATCGTGCTAATTAAGATTGGAAAGAATGCACCAATAAAGGTAATGTAGACCATTCCCGATTCTGCATCAGGAAACATCAAAATCGCGAGCGGAATCCAAGCAACCGCAGGAATCGGACGCAGGATTTCTAAGGGTAAGAAAACAAGGTCTTCAATTTTTTGAAACCAGCCGATTACAATTCCTAAGCTAATTCCTAATACTGCTGCGATCGCATATCCCAACAGCACCCGCATCACACTCGCCTGCAAGTGCATCATTGGGTTGCTTGAGAAGAACTTAACTGTTGCACCGAGAACTTCCAGTGGAGAAGGCAGAAACGAAAAATTAATGAAGAATTGGAACTTGATCGCACAGAGAAACTGCCAAATTCCAAAAAACAAGACAAGCGAAAGTACCCGCAGGAAGACACGCAATAGATTGAGTCGCGAAGTTCCTTCTGATTTTTGAAATAGCTGTGACAATAGAAAACTCAAGCGATCGACGATGCTGAGTTTGGTTGATCGCTCAGAGGATGAGCTAGACATGAAGTGCCTCCAATCAGTGAGAGAAAACGCGTAGGAACGCATTGTTTCACGGGCAACGCATTCCTAGCTGTATCAAAAGCGCCTTGCACTTAGCGTGCTGCTAAACTAGGCTGGGATGCTTGTGCGGAAAATTCTTGCAGCCCCTTAAAGCCAACCACCTGAGCGCCATTGCTTTGGGCAAAGGCTTGAGCATCTTTCTCGGTCAGGAATGCAGAGATACCATCATTGTTGCGAACAAAGAAGGAATTTTCAGCAAACAGTTTCCAGCCGTTGGTGCGATCGTGAACAAAGATTGCACTCACCGCCTGCTTTCCTTCTGCTTGAATCTTTTTCAATGCCGTCATCATATTTTGAATCGAGGCATAGTTTCTGACTTTATCTTCATCCTTGAGCCACAGTTGAGCCGCTAATTTTGCATCCTGAATCGGCTGCTTGGTTTCAGCATCTTCACCTGCGATCGTAAAGTTATCAGCTTCTGTCGCGGCTTGCTCATAGTTCATTCCCATTTCTTGCATCGCCTGCTTCAGATAGCTGTCATCAACAAACTTAGTCACATCCTCCGTTTTGATGTTTGCATCTAGCCTTCCTAATTGTTTCAATGTGGTCACACTGTTGTTTAAGGCATCCAAATTCGGCTTGCGAATTGTGGGATTGAGTCGCTGTAAACCTGAAGGGCCAAGGAACATATAGACGACTTCTTTTTCCACACCCGCCCATTGTTCGACCCTGGCTGAGATTGCTTCGGGTTGTTCGCGGAAGAGCTTATTCGCTTCGAGCATTGCTTTCATATATGCCACGACAACTTCTGGATATTGTTTTGCGAAGTCCGATCGCACTACAACACCATGAAAAGTCGGAACACTGAGTTCTGCACCATCAAAAATCTTACGTGCAAATCCCCGGAAGGGAAACAGTTCACCAAAGGGAACAAAGTTTGCGTGAGCATCAATTTGATTGGTTCGGAGACTGGTTCCACCCACTTCCGGCGCTTGGCTAATCAGCTTGACATCCTTTTCAGGATCAATGCCAGCACCCTTCAATGCCTTCAATACCATTCCATGAGCCGCAGAACCAAACGGAACAGAAACTTGCTTGCCCTTCAAGTCTGCCAATGTTTTGACAGGACTATCTTTTGGAACCATGACTGCATTTCCAGCTCCGGTCGCGCTGTAACCCAAGGTGCCAATATAAAGCGTATTAACACCGCCACCTTTCTGCTGAAAAGTTGTCATGTTAATTGTGAGGGGAAAGTCTCCCATCATGCCGATATCAAGCTGATTGGCAAGCATTTTGTTGGTAATCGGAGGCCCTGAAGTGTAGCTTGACCACTCAATTTTGTACTCTACATTTTCGTATTTTCCGGTTTTGGGCAAATACTTTTCAAGCAATTTCTCTTCGCGAATAACAGAGCCTCCGGTCGCCGTGTTAATTACTTGATCTTGAGTGCCGATCGCAATGCGAATTACTTTTTTATCGCTCGAATTGCCAGATACATTTCTTGCTTGAGTATTAGAACATGCAGCAACAAAGGCAAACGAACTGAGCGACAGAGAAAGCAAAAAGCCTCGGCGAGTGAACCTCCGTCTATTCATGGTTGAAATCACTCCAACTCTTGTGGTGTGACTGTCATTCTATTCAGATGAGACAACTCTTTCGTGTAGAGCATGATACAAATTTTGGCTTCTCTTTCTTTTTTATTCATAAATGGATCGCTTGAATCCATAAAACAAATTGATGAGTTTGCAATCATGCTAGTTAGACAAGTATTTCTTTGAATTACATTTACTTTACAAACAGC
Organism: Leptolyngbya sp. AS-A5; assembly: GCF_039962495.1. Classification (NCBI taxonomy): domain Bacteria; kingdom Bacillati; phylum Cyanobacteriota; class Cyanophyceae; order Leptolyngbyales; family Leptolyngbyaceae; genus Leptolyngbya; species Leptolyngbya sp. AS-A5. The sequence continues at coordinate 87,524 of NZ_JAMPLL010000017.1, forward strand.
AGGAATATAGATATTTTAGGAAACTAGCTAATTTGGTTAATCGAAAAGAATGGCATAATACTTTCTTCTATAATCTGAAATTTATTAATAAATTAAACTTCTTTTGAAGAAGAGACGCACCCCATTTTTTTTTGTCATATATCAAGTTCCGATTTAACTCACTGCATGACTAAAAAGCTTTCTTCTCAAGATTGATTGATTTGACAAGTTTAGTACACCTGCTTCAAGCTGAATTAAGATAGAACAATTGCTTTGGGCGGGGTTATGGATCTAGAGAAGCCATTGGGATCAGTCATTCAAGGATCTCTGAGCCAAGGATTAGAAGTGCGGCTGCATCCTGATATATCGGTCGAAGAGATGCGGGTCGGCAAGTTCTTAGTCGTGCAGGGAACTCGATCGCGCTTTTTCTGTATGCTCACCGATGTTTCTCTCGGAACTGCTAGCCAGCGCATTATCGCCAATCCCCCAGAGCCCACCAATTTATTTCTACAAGAGGTACTTGCCGGAAGCGGGACATACGGCACGATCGAACTGTCTCCGATGCTGATGTTTACGCCGACTGAAAAGCCTGTTGAGAAAAAGAAAAAATCTTCCAAGTTGGCATCGTTTGAAGCAAGCTCAAGTGAAGCGATCGAGCTTTTACCCGTAAAAACGATTCCGAGCCACTTCAGCCAGGTGTATGACGCGAGTGAGCGAGATTTCCGCGCCGTGTTTGGTTGGGAAGATGACCCCCATCGGCGGAATTTTGCCATTGGACAGCCGATCGATATGGAGGTGCCGATTTGTTTGGATCTCGATCGATTTGTCGAGCGCAGTAATGGTGTCTTTGGGAAATCGGGGACTGGAAAATCATTCCTTACGCGATTGTTGCTCGCGGGCATTGTGCGAAAACAAGCGGCAGTAAATCTGATCTTTGATATGCACTCCGAGTATGGATGGGAAGCCACTCGCGAAGGAAAGCAGTTCAGTACAGTAAAAGGTTTGCGGCAACTATTTCCAGGACAGGTGCAGATTTTCACACTCGATCCGGACTCGACAAAGCGGCGAGGAGTGCGCGATGCTCAAGAACTCTATGTCAGCTACGACCAAATCGATGTTGAAGATTTAATGCTAGTGCGGGGAGAGCTAAATCTTTCAGAAGCCGCATTAGAAAACGCAATTATTCTCCGGAATGAATTTGGTAAGGCTTGGATTAATCGTCTCCTCACTATGAGCAATGGCGAAATTCAGGAGTTTTGTGAGACGAAAATGGGCAGTAAGTCCTCAATCATGGCGCTGCAACGTAAGCTCAATCGCCTTGATGAACTAAAATACATTCGGAACAGTTGTCCGCATAACTATGTAGGTCAGATCCTTGAATGTGTTGAAAGTGGAAAGCATGTTGTGATTGAGTTTGGGTCTCAATCGAATTTACTGTCCTATATGTTGGCAACTAACATCATTGCGCGGCGAATTCACCAAGCTTATGTGCGAAAAGCAGAGAAGTTTTTGCAAACCAAAGAAGTGAGCGATCGACCCCAACAGCTTGTGATTACGATCGAAGAAGCCCACCGATTCCTTGATCCAGCAACGGTCGGACAGACTATCTTTGGTACGATCGCCCGTGAAATGCGGAAATACTTTGTCACGCTGTTAGTGGTCGATCAACGTCCGTCTGGAATTGATAACGAAGTGATGTCACAGATTGGAACGCGGATTACTGCCTTGTTGAATGATGAGAAAGATATTGATGCGATTTTTACCGGAGTGTCTGGGGGGCAAAGTCTGCGATCGGTACTGGCAAAACTCGATTCAAAACAACAGGCATTAATTCTAGGTCATGCAGTTCCAATGCCTGTGGTGGTGCGGACTCGTCCGTATGATGAAACGTTTTACAAAGAGATTGGTGATACCGCTTGGGAAGAATTGCCGGATGTTGAGGTGTTTCGGGCGGCCGAGGCGGCTAAGGCGGATTTAGGATTTTAACGTCAGTTCGACGGATTTCCTTGCTGCGTTTAGGCTCGGTCGTGCCCCCTAAATCCCCCACGGGTGGGGGACTTTGACGGTCGGGAGAACTCATGAGATTGGAGAATTTCGCTGCTCCAAGTCCCCCACCCGTGGGGGATTTAGGGGGCAACGCGCAGATCTAAACGTAGTCAAGAATTTGCGTTGAACTCACGTGATTTTAGGCGTAGGTCATAAAAAACAGAGACGCTCCAGCGGAACGTCTCTAAAAGATTGGCGATTGTACGATCGATTAAATCAACAACGGACGGAACCCATGTTTCACTGAAGCATCTCCAATCTGCTCCATTTTCTCAACCGTGATCCGATTGCGTCCCCAAGAGAAATTCGTGTGCAACTTCTCAAACTCCAGCAGCATCGACTCGGCAAAACACGCAAACAACTGGCGTGCAGGCACATCCATATTCACGATGCTCATAATCCGCCAGTCAATATCTAGCGAATGTTCCACAATCCCACCATTGAGAACTGTAATTCCTGGATGCTGTACCTTTGTACCCAAGTTTTTCGGATAGCCGCCATCGATCAATAAACAAGGCTGCTTCAACTGTGTTGGATCAATCTCCACACCCTTCGGCATACTCGCGACCCAAACGATGATGTCCGCTTGCGGTAAGGCTTCCTCTAGGCTCTGAATCTTGCCTCGTCCGAGTTCGGCTTGCAGATCCTGAAGCCGCTCTTGATTTCGTGCAATTAACAGCAGTTCGGCTACATCAACGCGAGAATTCAACCAGCGACAAACCGCGCTGCCAATATCTCCCGTTGCGCCACAGATCGCCACCGTTGCTTTTGACAACTCAATGCCTAACTGCTTCGAGGCTTGTTCGACTTGGCGGCAAATGATGTAGGCGGTGTGTGTGTTCCCGGTTGTAAACCGCTCAAATTCCAGCATGACGTTTCGCACTTGCCGGATCTGCGACAGATTGAAATTCTCAAAAATAATTGAAGAGAATCCACCCAGTGCTGTGATATTGATGCCGTGTTTCTGCGCGTGTGCCATCGCGTTAATGATCTTTCGAGTTGCAGCTTTGATGCGGCGGGTTGCCAGCATTTCTGGGAGGAAGCAAGACTCAACGTAACGTCCTTCGATTTCTTGTCCCGTAATACTTTTGACTCGAATTGTATCGACAATCTGCGGCGGGGCACTGCACCAGAAATCTAAGCCTTGATCCGCGTATTCGGGATATCCTAGCTCTCGTGCAACAGACTGAGCGTGTTCTAAGCTTGTGAGATGACCAATTAGACCAAACATCGATCGTATGTGAAGTAGTCCGACTTCAGGCGGTGAGATGGATAAACGAAACCGTTAAACTGATGTAAGAGAAAATGCCACAAATCGACGATGGACGCAAGCAGATCAAGAGTCCACCGTCGGAGATTGAAGCGATCGTCGTCGCGCCGTTAGACGGCTGCAAGTCCGTGCGCCGACATCCGCATGACATCGCGGGTCGTAAAGCCAATATTGGTTAACGCTTCACCGTATTGAATCATAAAGTCTTCGACCAATGCTTCGCGCTCCATTCCAAGAACGCTGGCATCTGCCTCGACTTGATTCAGCATTTTCCAAACCAAGGGAAGATTTGCTTTGTTTGCTTCTTCTAATTCGGCTTTCGAGGCTTCAAAGTTTGCTTTCAGCCATTCTTCGCCGTAGTTCAAGTGCATGTATTCGTCTTTGACGACACCTTCGGTGATTTTGCGAGCGAAGTCATCTGCAACCGGAATATAGATGTTGTATGCCGAAATCGCAAAGCACTCGATGATCAGCGATTGAATCAGTAGACAGGTGACGATCCTGCCTTCGGCTGCGGCAACTTGGAAGTTGTTGTGCAGCGCAGAGAAAAATTCGCGGGCAAACTCCATATCGGCAACCACGCTGAGGTTGCGACCGCAGGCTTCAAAGCCTTTTTTGTGGCGGTTTTCCATGCGTGCGAGTCCGATTAACTGGTCTTTATCGTTGGGCAGAAGTTCTGCTAGTTTTTGATAATTTTCATGTGCCTCTTGTTCGCCCTCGATGACGATCGCGTTAATTCGGCTATAGGCATCTTTGTATTGCTCACTGTGGAAGTCAATCTCTAAGGTCGCCTCAAGTTGGGGCATAGATCAGATTTCTCCTGGTCATGACGATAATTTCCGCAGAGTGGCGGAGGTTCGGGTGGGATTGAACACGGTGTCTCCCCATTCTTTCCCCCCTCTCACTTTACCGTCTAAGGTTGAGAATGACGCTAAGAATCGATAAAATATCTGCGCTAATGGGCATTGAAGCGCTAAAATAACCGATTCTTTGGGGCGTGTGGGGAGTATGAAGAGCGAGTGGAAGCGTGTACTCGGTTTAGCGCTACTGATTGCCGGGGCAGGAGTCGTTCTGCTGCCGCTGGGAGTGGTATTGATTACGTCGTTTAAGCCGCCAGGAAGTTCCCTTGATGCTCCGGGTTGGTCGCTGGAGAATTATCGCGAAGCTTGGCAACGGGGAGGGTTTTTGCTGGCGTTTGCGAATTCGATCGTTGTGGCGATCGCGGTCACGCTCTTTCAGATTTTCACGTCAGCGCTTGCGGGTTATGCGCTAGCTCGGTTGAAATTTCAAGGCAAGCAGGCAATTTTGTTAATCGTGCTGGCAACGTTGGTGATTCCGTTTCAGATTTTGGTGATTCCGATTTTTCTGGTGCTGAAATGGGGGCATTTGATTAATACGTATGGGGCGTTAATTTTACCTACTGCGGCGAACGGATTCGGGATCTTTTTGATGCGGCAATTCTTTCAAGGGATTCCGATCGAGCTTGAGGAAGCGGCGATGCTGGATGGAGCCGATCGTTTACAAGTGCTGTGGAAGGTGATGTTGCCGTTGTCGCGTCCGGCGTTGGTGACGTTGGCGCTATTTACGTTTATCGGGGAATGGAACGATTTATTTAAGCCGCTTGTGTTTACGACGCGTCCAGAGTTGCGGACAGTGCAGTTGGCACTCGCGAGTTTTCAGGAGCAGTTTACAAATAGTTGGACGCTGTTGATGGCAGCGATCGTTCTAGCGACGATTCCGATCGTGGTGATTTTTGCGATCGGTCAGCGGCAATTGATTCGAGGGATTGCGACAACAGGGATTAAGAATTAAGACAGTGCTGACAGATCACGGCTTATCAAACGAATGCGATCAAGGAGGGTGAAACGGTATGGCTCAAATAAAAGTGTTTTACGAACCTGAAGCCGAACTGTTAAGCGTGTTTTTGCAGAGTCCTCGCAAGAACCAGATTGGTACGGAGCTTGGAGATGGGATCATTTTGTTTAAAGATGGCGTGAGCGGTGAGCCAATTGGTGTGGAAGTGCTGTCTTATCGCCCTAGAGATGCTCGGCTTGATGCTGTGAGCGTGGAGTTGGGTCAGTCGAGCCAAATGCAGCCACCGAATTGAGCTTTAATTTCTTCGTGTTGGTGACGCTGACCGATCGTGGTGATTTTTGCTATTGGGCAGCATCAACTAATTTGCGGCATTGTGATGACGGGGATTAAGAATTAGGCTTTGCGAAAAACGACAGTGAAGATTCCAGCAGATGCAATTATTCCAGATGAAAAAGTTGTTGACTATCTCTTAGTGCAGAAGCTCAGGAATGACAAATCAAAGTTTTTGGCACAAGCTGGATTTACGCAAGAGAACTCCGAAGCCTTGAAAACAGCAATTCGATCGCTGGCTGACGAAGGAGAAGCGATCGCAGATAAAACGAATGAGTATGGAACGTTCTATCAAGTGATTGAAGAATTGGTCGGCGTGAATGGTGTCAATCTACCTGTTGTTACAATTTGGTTAAACCGTCAAGGAGATGGAAAGTTCCAGTTTGTGACGCTCAAACCTTACCGAGAATCTTGATATGGCTGTAGAACTATATTGCGAAGTTGCTTTGACTTGCGATTTACCAGAATACAACTTGAAAGCAGGAGACATTGCAACTTTGATTGATTTTGTGCCCCATCCTAGCGGTGGAGAGGAGGGCTGTGTTTTAGAGGTTTTTAACGCAGTGGGTGAGTCGCTAACTGTGATTACTGTTCCGGTTTCTACGATCGCGGCGCTAAGCTCTAACGAAATCTTGACGGTTCGTTCTTTGGCGAAGGCAAGCTGATCAAGGTAGCATTGCGTAACTGGGATGAAAAATTAAGCTGCGATCGCATTGAGCAAGTGCAATTAGAATCATCGCTGATTCTTTTTGTTACCTCCCGGGTTTTATGACTTCACAGCTTCAGGCGATCGAGGACGTTTATTCAGCGCTGGCAGAATGCTGGAGGAACGGAACGCGCTAACTATCAAATGTTTTTTGGAGAGTCCAAGGCGGAGAATGGAGCATTGATGCGATCTCTCAACACTTCAAAAATGCCACCCGCAGCAAAGCCAAAATCCAAGCCGCCCTCGAAGCCCTCGGCATCGTCACCCGCCAAACTGACAACACACAAAGCAAATGGTACTTCACCGACCTCCGCACCACTGCTTAAATGCAAGCGCGAGTTATTTCAGCACAAATCATCCACGCCTGCGATCGTCGAACCCTTAGAATGAAAGTGCCGAATTGACACCCTAGCTCATGGACAATCAAGCAACTCAAGCAACGGGACTACCTGAGAAAATCTTAGAGGCCCTGAGCACACTGTCTCTCGATCGACAGCAACAGGTGTTTGACTTTGTGGAGTTTTTGATCCAGAAGCAAGAGAACTCTGAAGTGCGCCCTCCAATTCAGCAAGCAGCAGAGCCTAGTAAAAAGAGAATTCTAGGTCAGCATCAAGGCCTGGGCTGGATGAGTGAAGACTTCAATAATCCCCTACCCGATGAATTCTGGCTTGGCGATGAAAGCACTTAGGAGATCTTCATGAATCTTTTGCTCGATAGCCATGTTTTGATCTGGTTAGACATTGATCCCGATTCTCTATCAGCGCGAGTGCGGGAACTCCTGACCGATGAAAGTAATACATGGGTCACAAGTATTGTTAGCGTTTGGGAAATTCAAATCAAACTCCAACTGGGTAAGTTGTCGCTGAACTTACCTTTCTCTGAATTGCTAGAAAATTTACGAGTGACTAGCGGTCTGCAAATCTTACCGATCGAGCTATCGCACATCTGGTCACTAGAAGGATTGCCGAATCACCATCGCGATCCGTTCGATCAACTGTTAATTGCTCAAGCACTCTCCACCCAACTCCCGATCGTGAGTGCAGATTCGATGTTCGATCGATATTCCATCCAGCGATTGTGGTAAACCATCGCCCTAAACCCACTGAGGGGTCATACCCCTTTGCGTATTGCTTGTAATATTTATCACAGTGGAAGAACCCTTTCTCTTTGAGGTTCTCCCATGAACATTAGCGCAACCCTTTCTCAAGCCGATCGAGACGCGATCGCCCAAGCCATTGCAACAATCCAGAAACATCTCCCCTTTCTGGTCGATTTAGTCGCTGAAGAACGCTCCTCGCTGCCAAAGCTCAGTCCCAAATCTCGATCGTTTGTCAACACTGCCTTAGATGTTGCTAGGGCGTATCTGCAAAGTCTAAATGTAAGGTAATGCCCTATTTGAGCCAAATTAGAATTGCAGCAATTGTCAGCATCGCCAGATAGTTCTCTGCCCGTTTTTCATACCGTG